>OMSZ01000027.1 GCA_900313855.1 uncultured Eubacteriales bacterium | reverse complement strand
TGCGACAAAAGCTTGACCATGTTAGCCTTGTCAAGGGACATCCCGGCCTCCATAAGCTCCTTGGCTGCAGAAAAATTCTTCTCTGTAAAGGATAAGCCCGTTCCCTCTAATGCTCTTTCCAACACCTGGGTCTGAGCGCTATATAGAGAATCAAACATTGGCTTTATCAGTATCTGGCTCGCATTATTTTCCTTGACGGTAAATAACATCTGATCGCCGATATTAAGCTCCATATCCGCTTGAAGCCTGGCCATAACCTCGCCTTTGCCATCTGTTGCAATAGTTACTCTCTCTCCGGAAATATCAGTAATCTCTCCACGAAAAACAGAGCCTTCAGAAAGGCTTGATATATCCGATTGACCACGCGCCTGCCCGGTCTGTTCCGCCCCTTTCATCTGCTCCGTTTTGGAATTCATCTGTATATTATTGTCATAACTTCGAAATACCGGATTCCCAATCTGCATACCAATACCCCCAACATTTCTATACGTACAATTATACAAAATTACCTATAAATGATCTCCTATGCAGCTTACATGGTCCCATTTCCTTGATAGCAGCAATATGAGCCGCGCTGCCGTAGCCCTTATTACTTGCAAATCCGTATCCGGGATACTCCTTATCCATTTCTACCATATACCTATCTCTAGTCACTTTAGCCACAATGCTTGCCGCAGCGATTGAAACACTCTTAGCATCACCCTTTATAATAGGAACCTGAGTGATCTCAACGCCCGGAATATCAACCGCATCATTTAAAAGAATATCCGGCTTTACAGAAAGCTTTGAAAGGGCTTCTCTCATGGCCTCATAATCCGCCTGCAATATATTGATCTCGTCTATACGCTTCTCATCCGCAAAACCAATACCGACAGCTACCGCCTTATCCATTATCTCATCGTAAAGCTCCTCTCTCTTCTTCTCTGAAAGCTGCTTTGAATCATTAAGATAATAAATATCTACATCCTTTGGCAGTATCACCGCAGCCGCTACCACAGGTCCCGCGAGCGGTCCGCGTCCTACTTCATCTATTCCACATATATATCGGCATTTTTCGTACTTTCTTTCATACTCCTTCATTTTATATGTACGCTCTACCTCTTTTTCAAAATCGGCTATACGCTTCTTAGCTGATTCCACAAGCTTTTTAACACCGGCTCTCTCATCCTTTTCATACTCCGGTATCAGGCTCCTAAGCTCTTCTATATCTGCAGATGTAAGTATCTTCTTTATCTCTGAAATTCCCATTCTCACAATTTCCTTCCATACTATTTTCAAAAAAGCCCTTATAAATCAATATACTATACTTGAAACGTATATCTTTGATAGGAATCAATCCACAGCTTCAGACAAGTATGCTGTCCGCAACTTATCAATTAAGCTTTCCGAATTTTGAAAACGGCCACAAACGAAATACCGCCTTTCCTACCAACCGTTCTCTCTTTAGATTACCTACGATTGAATATCTTGAATCCTCACTGGCATTTCTGTTATCACCCATTACAAAATATTCATCTTCTCCAAGCTTTACATTCTCATAAGCCCGCCCTATATGATTTTCATCAATGATCTCCTTGCCATAGTTTTCCTCAAGCGGAACATCATTTACATATATTGTACCATCATTATCGATACGAACCGTCTCACCGGGAAGCCCTATTATACGTTTAATGAAATACTCATAATCCTCATCGTCATGGGAAGCCTCTTCTTCATATTCAGCCTCTTCCTCATCTATCCCATCATCAGTAGCTTCATCGTTAGTGTCTTCTACCACTTCGTAATCAGAGTCATCTTCATCATCATAATCCTCATCTTCATCATTATACCAATCCGACTCGTAAACAGGGAAAACTACTATGTCAAATCTTTCCGGCTCATGAAGCCTGTAGGATATCTTGCTGACCCACAAGCTCTCTCCGTCATGCAGGTTATTTTCCATAGATTCTCCATCTACCACCGTTCTCTGCCCGACAAATGTTATTATCAGCCAAACCATCAATATGAGAAAGGCAATGTACAATACGAATTCAACAATCTCCTTTCCCCAATTGATCTTTTCCGTTTCTCCCGAAGCTTTTTCTTTCTTATCCTCTATTTCAGTCTTAACTTCATTTTCATTTTTTCCATCATCTTTCATTGATACATATATCCTCTTTTCTTTCATAATATCTTTTCGCAGTTAATATCTTTTAATCAATGGTACCAAACTTCGATAGAGGCCACATTCTAAGCACCGCTTTTCCTATAAGCTCATCCTTACTGATATTACCCACCGATTCAAACCTCGAATCCTTACTGTTATTGCGATTATCACCCATTACAAAATATTCATCTTCGCCTAAGGTTATTGTATCAGCAGCTCTTCCTATCCGGTCGGGCATTATCGTTTCATATCCGTAATCCTCTTCTAAAGCCTCGTCATTAATAAAAATCGTACCTTCATCACCGATCCTTACCTTTTCACCCGGAAGTCCTATCACCCTTTTGATATAATATACATCACTATCCTGATATGGGAATACAACTATATCAAATCTCTTGGGATCTTTGAATCTGTAGGATAATTTATCAATCCAGAGATTATCTCCATCCTCTAATGTGTCATACATAGACTCGCCGCTAACTTCAGTCCGCTGACCGACAAAATGAACTATGAACCACACCACAATTATAACAACAACGATATATATGAGCATTCCAATAAGCTCTTTAACTATATTGAATTCTTCCTGTTCACTATTGTTAGAAGCCTTGTTATCTGGATTCTTTACATTCTGTTCTGAATTTTTGTTGCTTTTTTTCTTTGACACCTTACATAACTCCTTATTATTATAATCATTCTAAAGTTAAGTCAAGACTCGCTCGCGAGTCTTGCGCGCCGGATTCGGGTCTGCTTTAGCAGACTCACTTCCTATTCGAATCCGTGCGCATCC
>OMSZ01000083.1 GCA_900313855.1 uncultured Eubacteriales bacterium | reverse complement strand
TTATATAGGATCTGAATATAAAGAATCTGAAGAAAGTTCTGAAGAAGACGATGATGACGAAGAAGATAAATTATATTCAGATAAAATGAAATGTATAGTTAAAACTAAAGAAAATTCGAAAATAACTATAACGTGGGATGCCTGATCGTGACATATGTTGATCAGGAGTTTGCTAAGGAGATAGAGCGTAAGTTTAAAGATTGGCGCGCACTTATAGAAAGGATAAATGACCATATGAAATTGATGAGTTTACAATGCCCGAATTGTAACAGTTCGGTTAAACCGATCGGCGATAATAAGTTTTATTGCGAGAATTGCGGTTCAAGCTTAAGCCGGAGAATATTCTGGCTGATAGCTTCTTTTTGGAAAATGCTACTAAAACTATCGAAACTCAGCTTAAGGATAATACAAATCTGTATTACACTAACTGGGTGTATAATGAACCGGAGTACATTACCAGCTACATTCTGTACGCAAAAGACGAGAATGCAAGAATTCAGAATATGGTTGTTGGCATTTACAAATTGAATTGGGACAAGGTGTATGATGACCGCACGGAAAACTATGTCATGTATGATGGGGCATGTTTATATAATGTTTCATTTAATGATGACGGAACGTTAAAATCAGATTACGTGCCGCATTCTATGTCTTATCACAGCGAGATAATTGCCAACCAGTTCCTTAGTGGATATTCCGATTATGACCAGCTTATACGTCAGGAGATATACGGTAACAGTGATTATGATCATCAGGAATTTAATATGAAAAATGAATAATTTAAAGGTACCTTTATTATGAAAAGGAAAATATCAATATTATCTATTCTATTGTTTGCTTTGCTTGCAGGTTGTACGCCGCAGGAGACCATACCCTCTGATAGAAGTGTTAAGGTGGAAGAAAATATTACAGATGATGCTGCCACAGAGGATATTGCAGCAAGTAGCGAAACAAGCTTATCTGAAGAATCTACGACGGAAACTGTTACGACAGAATTATCTACGGAGCCTGTAGGTGAGGAGGAAACTGACAAAGAAATCAAAAACGAAGAACTTCCGAAGGATGATTCACAGAATATCGATGTAGAAGAACTTCCACCATATTCCGGAAAACCATATATTGAACTTAATAATAATGTTCCTGCATTTACAGATGAGGAAAAGAAATCCACGGAAGCATTTGAACATTACAGCAATCTAGACCATCTTAGAAGATGCTGTGTGGCATATGCTAATGTGTGCAGTGAATTAATGCCGACAGAAGAGCGTGGAAGAATAGGCGATATCAGACCTTCGGGATGGCATACTGTGAAATATCCCGATTTGATCGAGGACAATTATCTGTACAACCGCTCGCATTTGATCGCATACAGCCTTGCGGGAGAGAATGACAACGAGAGGAATCTGATAACGGGTACAAGATATTTCAATCAGGAAACCATGCAGATATTTGAACTGAAGGTGTTAGAGTACGTCAGAGCAAACGATAATCATGTTCTGTACAGAGTTACTCCTGTTTTTGAAAATGACAACCTGTTAGCAACCGGTGTTATTATGGAAGCATGGTCGGTTGAGGATGAAGGTCGTGGGATATGCTTTAATGTGTTCTGCTACAACGTACAGCCGGGAATTGAGATAGATTATGCTACGGGTGAAAGTAAGAGAATTGAAACGGAGAGCGCTGACGGCACAAGTGCGGAAACAAGAAATGTTGAAGCGACAAATGATACTTCAACGGAAAAAACAATTGAAAGATCGACAGCTTCCGATAATGCAGCAACATCGGATAGTGATCTGTACAATACAAAGATGTCATTTATATTAAATACTCATACTAAGAAGATACATATGCCGGGATGTCGCGGTGTCAAACAGATGGCTGACCGAAATAAGTTAGAGTGTGAGAGTACGATAAATGAGCTTATAAAGCAGGGCTATGAGCCGTGTAAGATGTGTTTGGAGAAATAAAACTGATGGACAAATATCGCTTGCTTGAAGGATTAAATGTTAAAAAAGGAGATTAATCATGGACGAAATGAAGGATATAGACAACATCATCGCACTGCTTGACGGTAAATGTGAAGCAGGCGTATCAAGGATCAAGGTCAATGTATCAGAGGAGCAGGAGGCGGAAAGCGTGACCGAGCAGTATCATCGCGGAAGATGCGATGTTGGCAGCCCTTGGGCTACAGGCAAGGTAAGAAACTTTGACCAGATTGATGGGGAATGTGGTTGAAAGGATCACAGATTGATGACATATTGGACGAGTATGGATTAAAGCCTCTATCACAACAGGATAAAAAATGATTAATGTTTTCTATTATTGACATTAAATGAGATAACGTATATAATAGAAAACATAAAGAGATAAATGGGGTGCATAAAAATGAAAAAAGCAGCATATAATATACTACCTGCAACGGAAGATATATTAAAAATAATGGGTGAACAGATCAAATTGGCAAGATTAAGACGTGATCTTCCAGTTGAATTAGTGGCAGAACGAGCTGGGATCAGTAGATCTTCATTGTGGAAGGTTGAGTCTGGAAATCCAGCCGTGGCAATTGGAATATATGCAGCTGTTTTGCATGCGCTTGGAGAGATGGACAAAGACCTGCTTCTCGTAGCGAAGGATGATGATATGGGAAGACAGATGCAGGATCTTAACCTTTTAACCAGAAAACGAGCTTCAAGGAGGAATAGTTAATGGCCGGAGACGAGAAGATTATATATGTTTATGATAATTTTTCCGATGATGTTCCCGTTCTGCTTGGAAGACTATACGTTGGTGTTATTAAAGGTGGAGAAACATATTCGTTCGAATACGATGCAAATTGGTTGAAAAATAAAGGAATGTCATTTGATCTTGATCCGGAATTACGTTCATTTATTGGACGTCAGTTTCCTGTTGGTAAAGGTATTTTTGGTATGTTTGCAGATGCATCTCCTGACAGGTGGGGACGTATTCTTATGAATAAAAGAGAACGAATCCTTGCAGAGAAAGAAGGTAGAAAACCAAGGAAGCTACATGATAGTGATTACCTTTTGGGAGTTTATGATGAGACACGAATGGGTGGAATACGTTTTAAATTAGAGCCGGATGGGGTATTCCTTTCGGGTGATAAAGAGACAGCGACGCCACC
>OMSZ01000153.1 GCA_900313855.1 uncultured Eubacteriales bacterium | reverse complement strand
TACCTGCTATGATAGTTGCAAGTATCATTCTATCCATTCCCTTTTGAGCGATAATACCGGCTACTATTGTAGCAAATGCGGCTGTCGGACCTGCAATCTGTACTCTGCTTCCACCAAAAAATGAAATGATAAAGCCGGCAACGATCGCGGTATAGAGTCCTTCTTCCGGTCCTACTCCTGATGCAAGTGCTAAGGCGATGGACAGAGGAAGCGCAATTATTGCTACGATTATACCGGATATAAAATCGGTACCGAATTGTTTTCCATTGTAGTTTTTTATTGTGCTGAAGAGCATTGGTTTTAATTTATCTTTATTCATGTTTTTATCCTTTTCCTTATAAAATTAACAAAAGAATAATATATCTATTCATTTGTTTTATCAAGAGTTTTTTATAAAATATATTTATAGATTAGTTATGATCATGTAATGTTTTCATAAAACAGAAGCGAAATGCCATAGATTACATTGCAGAGCCGTCAGCTGACGTGATATAATATGAATATCTAATGAAGTCGGACGAAGTGAAGATTATGTTAGTGCGAATAAAGCCCGTGCTGTAATAACAGATATAAATCGCTTTATGTTTCGGAAGGGAAGTGCAATATGGCAAAGAAAATATTAGTTGTGGATGATTCTGCGCTTATGAGAAAGGTTTTAAGTGATATAATTAACAGTGATGAGAGATTTGAAGTAGTTGCTAAGGCACCGGACGGGGAAGCTGCGCTGAAATTATTGAAAATGAACACGTATGATGCAATAGTCCTTGACGTTAATATGCCAAAGATGAATGGATTGCAGCTGCTTAATGAACTACGTAAAAATAATATCCGCGCAAGAGTAATGATGGCCAGTACTGACACTTCTGAGGGCGCTAAGGTTACTTTGGATGCGTTGGAGATGGGCGCGCTTGATTTTGTTCATAAACCCCAGAATGTTACGGGCTGTAAAACAGAAGAGTTTAAGAATGATATGCTCCGTGTTCTTTCTGTTGTTGTGGATAGTAAGCCTCCTGTTTTTGAATCTTATGAGCAGGCAAGAGCCAACAGAAAGATCGTGAGCGGCGTTGTTGATATTATAAAGAAGAAACCGCTGCACGTAGATGGTAATTCCATAGTTGCGATCGCCATTTCCACAGGCGGTCCCAAATCATTGCAATCAGTGGTGCCGCAATTACCTGCTGAAATTAATGCACCTGTAGTTATAGTACAGCATATGGCAAAAGGATTTACGGCATCTTTGGCTGAAAGACTTAATAAGATGAGTGAAATACAGGTAAAGGAAGCTGAGGAGGGCGATGTGCTCCAGAAAGGACAGGTATATATAGCAAGAGCAGGGAATCATTTAAAAGTGAAGAAAGCTGCAGGAGGCAAATGTGTTATCACATATTCTGATGAACCCAGCAGAGAAGGGGTGAGACCATGTGCCAATTATATGTATGAATCTTTGATAGACAGTAATTATGACAATATTGTTTGCGTAGTGATGACAGGAATGGGTGCGGATGGTACGGAAGGTATAATGCATCTAAAGGATAAGAGAAAGGCTTATGTAATTTCTCAGGATGAGAAAAGCTCGATCGTATATGGCATGCCCAAATGTATTGTTAAAGCAGGTCTTTCCGATCAGGTTGTAGCCCTGCCGCAGATTGCTCAGGAGATTGTTATGCGTGTTGGCGTGACGGGATAGATATTATTATTCACGGCATTTTTCATTTCATAAGCCGCGAACCATATTACAAAATGTGTCATGGAAGGATAGTAGCAAATATGAAGATAATCGATATGCACTGTGATACTATTCATAAGATATGGAAGGCAAATGCTGCCGGAGAGAATAAGAATCTTGCCGATGATGCTTATATGCTTAACATACCTAAGATGGAAAAAGGCGGATATTCCGTTCAGAATTTTGCAATGTTTATTGAGGCATATGATGATATTGGAGAAAGCAGCATTACATTTAACACAATGCGGTCAGATAAGGAAAAGGCATATGCATCAGAGGCTGGCAAAAGAATAGACTGCTTTCAACGCTTTGAGGAGCTGTATAAGGAATTTATCAATCAGATGAATCTATATAGTGACAGGATATCAATAGTGACTAACGCAAAAGAAATACTTGCAAATGAGCGTGAGGGAAGACTCTCTGCACTGCTTACGGTTGAGGGTGGAGAGGCTTGTGTCGGCGATGTTGATAAGCTGTCTTACCTTTATGACAAGGGTGTCCGTATGATGACACTTACATGGAATTATATAAATGAACTCGGATATCCCAACATCAACGGAATGAGACGGAACGAACCTGATTTTTCGCCTTTTATTCCGGATACAGAACATGGTCTGACAGATACGGGCATTGAGTTTATCAAAGCAATGGAAGATATGGGAATGATCGTCGATGTGTCGCACCTGTCGGATGCGGGATTTTATGATGTCTATAATAATACCGAGAAGCCTTTTGTCGCAAGCCATTCCAATGCAAGAGAGGTTTGTCCGTTTGTAAGAAATCTTACAGATGATATGATAAGAAAGCTTGGAAAACGCGGAGGTGTTACCGGACTTAATTATTGCAGAGATTTTCTGTTTACATCCGCTGAGGAAAAAGAAATTGTATATGACAATTATCTTGATATTACCTGTAACAAGCTTGCCGAGCATGCAAAACATATTGTAAATGTCGGCGGTATGGGTGTGCTTGGACTCGGTAGTGATTTTGACGGAATACATGCTTATGTTGGAATGCCCAAAGCAGATAAGATGGAGCATTTAGCGAATGCACTTCACAAAAACGGTTTTACCGAGGGGCAGATAGATGATATTTTCTATGGAAATGTTATGAGAGTTTATAGGGAAGTGTTGTGATATGCCCGCAAGCTCTTTTTGTGTAAGTCCTTTTCAAATGCAGGGCTTCAGCAGCATGTAATAAAAAATATGGAC
>OMSZ01000060.1 GCA_900313855.1 uncultured Eubacteriales bacterium | reverse complement strand
TCTGCAAGATCATTGATCTCAACAAATGTTCCCTCATCAAAAAGTATATCCAAACGCTCTCTGGCGGTAAGCTTGCCCTTCTCATGCTGCTTATCTATTGCAGTCTGTCCGCCTCCAAGCGATGCCTTCTTTCGTCTTCCTTCCAACTCATCAATAGCATCATTCCAATTCATCACCAAACCTCCTGTTAACGCATAGCGGTCTTACTGATACATCTAATTACAAAAAAATAATATTGGTGCCAAACGTACCTTTGCCACTTATATCAAAAATCATTGTGCCATGTCTGTAATGTTTTGTCAATCCGATTGTTAAGGTATTACTTGTTTTTGCTTTATAGGAATCGAAGTTTCCTGTAAGGCAAGAAGACCCGACCGCAATTATAGACAGTCGAGCCTTCCCGTATGTTATATATCAGAAAGAAATTATCCATATATATCATTCAATATTTTTCTGCACCGTAGTGTTATATAGTTTCCAACGAAGACCGTTTTAAAACGCCGGTGCAATCGAAATATCATTTCGTAAGAAGCTTCTTCTTCTTCGCCATAACCACACTCTGGATAACAAGGAAGATACAAAGCATTGCAGCTATTGTAATTCCTGTCCACCATGCCTGATCAAGACCTGCAGAAGAAACTATATTCTGGATCGTAGCAAGTGAAAGCACACCAAACAGTGTTCCGATGATATTACCGACACCACCTGTAAGCATCGTACCACCGATGATAGATGAAGCAATCGCGTTCATTTCCATACCCATTGCATGAGATGCGGAACCCGAACCTACATGAAGGAAATATGCAAATCCTGCGATACCTGCAAGCAATCCGCAGATAAGATGTGAGATGAATTTCGTTCTCTTAACATTTATACCTAACATAAGCGCACTCTGGCTGTTACCGCCAACCGCATAGAAGCTTCTACCAAGCTTAGTCCAGCGAAGTGTGATGAACAGAATTATTACAACCAGCAATGCAACAATAACACCTATCTCCACATAAGCATTAACGTAATTACCGAGCTTGTTGACAGAACCGAATCCCGGAACAACAACTCTGGTATCCTTTAATTTGACAAATGCTTCATTCTCAACATTAAATGGTGCCGTATGAACGATGGTCGTCATACCTCTTGCAAAGAACATTCCGGCAAGGGTTACGATAAATGGCTGGATATCGAGATAAGCAACCAAAAATCCCTGAACAACTCCGAATGCAAGACCTATGAGAAGTGCAATTCCAATTGCTCCTGCAATACTTCCGCCGTGGAAATCAAGGTAGACCGCACAAGACATACTTACAAGTGCAACCACACCACCGACAGAGATATCGATTCCGCCGCATATCATAACGATACTCATTCCGCATGATGTAATGATAAGAGCTGAATTGGCATTTAATATGTTAAAGAAGGTCTGTGGCTTTAAGAAGCCCTGTCCCTGGAAAAGAATAGCTCCTATGTACATCAGGAAGAAAACAACTATGGTAATGGTAAGAAGAAGATTAGTATCACTTGTCCTTCCGAACCATTCTACGAATTTGTTAGAACTCTTTTTCTTATCCATATTATGCCTCCTTCTTCTTTGGAAGTATCTTAGCTCCCAACTGCGACAGTTTCTTTCTTACAACAGGTGTACTGAGTACAACAAGAATGATTACGACAACAGCCTTATATGCTGAAAGAGCATCCGACTGAACGTTCATCTTGTATAATGTTGTTGTAAGGAACTGAATAACATATGCACCAAGAATAGAAGCAGTCATATTGAATTTACCACCGCTTAAGGAATTACCGCCAAGAGCAACAGCAAGGATCGCGTCCATCTCAATATCCTTTGCAATAACCGAATAGTTGATAGTTGAAAGACGGCTTACCTTTATAAGTCCTGCTACTGCCACGCAAAGTCCCAATATAACAAATGTAAGGAACTTGATAAACTGAGGATTAATACCGTTAAGTCTTGAAGAGCTTCCGTTAATACCAACCGCCTGAGTATAAAGTCCAAGAGTTGTGAACTTCAAAACAAGCATGATTATTATTACACAAAGCATTGCGATAAAGAACGGCGTCGAGATCGGTATACCCGGAATGTAGCCTCCGAAATATCCGAAAGACGGCTCTGAAATGATCGGCAGCTCATTATTGTTGATCCAGGCTGCTATCGAACGTCCTGCCGTAAACAGGATAAGTGTCGCTACCATCGGCTGTATCTTGAAATACGCCACCAGTATTCCGTTAAATGCTCCAAATAACATTGCAACCACACATGCTACAAGAAATGCTACAATTATCGGAGCCTGTAATTCTTCAGGTCTTGAGTTGGTTCCGCACAATACTCTAAGTATCACACTACCTGCAATAGCTATTGCAGCGCCAACACTGATATCCTGTCCGCCGGACGCTGCCGTTACAAGCGTCATACCAATCGCAAGTATTGCAAGCTCTGAACCATAGTCAAGTATTGTTATAAGATATCCGGAAAGCACCGGATCACCCGCACTGTTCTCTCCAAGTGCGATCTTGAAAAATGAAGGATCTTTAATAAGGTTAAACAATGCCAATGCCAAAAGTGCAGCTATGGGAATCAACAACTGCTTATTAAATGTTCCCTTTCCTTTACTCATTGCTTTCACCTCCTGCGATCGTCTTCATGATTCCACTCTGGGTAAGCTCCTCACCCTTTAATTCACCTACCACCTTGCGGTCACGCATTACCACAAGTCTTGAGCAGGTTCTTAACATCTCATCTGTTTCTGAAGAAATAAATGTTACACTCATACCCTCAGAAGCAAGCTTTAACACTAATTTCTGAATATCAACCTTAGTACCTACATCAATACCTCTTGTCGGCTCATCAAGTATCAGGTATTCAGGATGCATAAGCAGCCATCTTGCAAGAATAACCTTCTGCTGATTACCACCGGAAAGTGATTTGATCGGTGTATCGGCTGATGCTGTTTTGATGTCCAAAAGATCTATATACTCTTCTGCAAGCTTATAAGCCTTTGCCTTAGAGATCGGTTTGAAGAAGCCTCTAAGCACCTGTGATGCAAGAATGATATTATCTCTAACGGAAAGATCTCCGACAATACCATCTACCTTTCTGTCCTCAGGCAGATATGCAATACCCTGTCTCATCGCATCTATAGGCTTAGATATTTTCACAACCTTACCATTCTTCTTAACCGTACCGCCTATAACTCTGTCTGCTCCGAATATCGCACGGACACATTCACTTCGACCGGAACCCAAAAGACCCGTAAATCCGTTAACCTCGCCCTTCTTAATATAGAAGTCAAACGGTTTGATTCCCGCATCACTCTGTAATCCTTCTGCCTCGAATACCTTCTCCGCATTGTCAGCATCCTCTTCTCCTGATGCCTCTCCTTTAATATCAGACAGATCATCAAGCTCTTTACCAAGCATCTTAGAAACAAGCTCAACTCTAGGAAGATCTGCTATCTCATATTCTCCAACCAGCTTACCATCACGAAGAACGGTAATTCTGTCGCACACTTCATACACCTGATCCAAGAAATGGGTTACGAAAATGATACCAACGCCTTTTTTCTTAAGATCTCTCATAAGTCCGAACAATTTCTGAACCTCATTATCATCAAGAGACGATGTCGGCTCATCCAATATAAGAACCTTACACTCCATATCAACCGCTCTCGCAATGGCAACCATCTGCTGAACTGCCAGCGAACAGCTTGCTAACTGTTGTGAAGCCTTAGCAGGAATATCAAGTGATTCCAGAATCTTATCCGCATCCTCATTCATCTTCTTCCAGTTCTGGATTACATTCTTGGTTCTTCCTATATACATATTCTCTGCAACTGTAAGATTAGGACACAGCGTGATCTCCTGATAAACCGTACTTATTCCTGCGTCCTGCGCATCCTGAGGCGAATGAATATGAACCTCTCCTTCATTACCTGCAAGATATATCTCTCCGTCCTCTTTCTCATACACTCCGGTGATAACCTTGATCAGGGTGGATTTACCTGCTCCGTTCTCTCCCATAAGAGCGTGGATCTCTCCTTCCCTTAAAGTGAAATCAACTCCCTGCAAGGCACGAACTCCCGGAAAACTTTTGTTAATATTATGTAGCTCTAAAACCGCATTCTCTTTCACCGTTCCACCTCTTTTTCTATTGCCTTAAGACGTATAAATGTGCTCTTCATACCCTCTTAAAGCCCTAATAATACGCGTTTTTTGCGAAAAAACGGTGCAGCATACTGTTAATATACTGCACCGTCTTCATTACATTACTTAATTAGATTCCGTATTTATCTACATCGTCCTGTGTAATGGTTGATGCGTCAAATCCCTTCTCGTCCATAATGATTGTCTTCTCTGCAGGAGTTCCGCCAGACTCAAGAGTCTTGATAACTTCGTCAATGTACTTAGCCTGGAAAGGATTACACTGTCCATCATAGTTCCAGTTCTGAGCAAGGAGCTCTTCAAGTGCCCACTTGTTGCAGTCAAATCCCATTACTACTACGTCCTTGCCAACGCCGTGAGAGATGTTAGCTTTGTCAAGAGCCTCTACAGCACCCTTAGCCATATCATCATTCTCTGCGTAGATAACGTTGAACTTCTCACCTGAATCGATTACAGACTGAACGATCTGCTGAGCCTTCTCTGCATTCCACTCTGCTGTCTGCTGTGTAAC
>OMSZ01000253.1 GCA_900313855.1 uncultured Eubacteriales bacterium | reverse complement strand
TTTGAAAGCAGCTTCAGAATGGAACATTCGATGAATGTTATCATTCGTATAGCACAGAGAAGCATTGATAATCTGTTAAGACATTTAGAACAGGGTGAAATGAAGCCTGAATATTTTGAGAAGGAATTCTCATACAAAGATGATATTTCATATATTCATATGGATATAGATGATGAGACACAAATGTATATTAACGGAGTAATAGACAGAGTTGATATTAAAGAGACTGATGATGCAGTTTATGTCAAGGTCATTGATTACAAATCCGGATATAAGGATATAGATTTTGTTAAGGTGAGCGAAGGCAAACAGTTACAGCTTGCTGTGTATCTTAGTGTAATGCTTGAATATCTTAAGAAACAATATCCGGATAAAAAGATAATACCCGTTGGTATGTGTTATTTCCAATTGGCAGATAAGGTGGTTGAAGGTTACTTAGAGGATGAGGTTGAAAAGGACAGGGTCAAATCAAGTCGCATGAGCGGACTGGTCAATTCGGATGATAATTGTTTGGAAATGCTTGACCATAAAACAGGTTCGACAGTACCTGTTTCATATAAGAATAATAAGGAATTATCTGCTAATAATTCACATGTTGTGACTGGCGATGAAATGCTTGCAATATCTGAATTTACAAGGAATAAGATGATAGAATTTGGCAAAGAAATTATCCGCGGTCAAATTGATATGAAGCCGCAGAAGGGGGAAATCTCTTCACCATGTAATTACTGCGATTTCAAAAGTGTTTGCAGATTTGAGGCAGGTCTTGGCGGTAATGCATATGGAATAGGTTCACAGCTTGGTAAGGCCGAGGCTAAAGCTTTGGTTATAGGTAAGTTATCTTCTGATGATAAGGCTGATGAGGAGGGGAACAATGAACTGGACTAAAGAACAACAACAGGTTATAGAATACAGACACGGTAATCTTTTAGTATCAGCGGCTGCAGGTTCCGGGAAAACCGCTGTATTGGTTGAACGTATTATTCAGATGGTTTTTGATAGTGATTCACCGATTGATATAGACAAGCTTCTTGTGGTTACATTTACTAAGGCGGCGGCATCACAGATGAAGGATAAGATTGCTGGCGCTATAGAGAAAAAGATGCTTGAAGATCCCGGTAATGAACACTATTTAAGACAGCTTAATCTGGTAAGAGAAGCTAACATTTTAACCATAGACAGTTTTTGCTATAAGGTGCTCAAAGAGTATTTTCATGTAATATCCGTTGATCCTAAGATCACTATTGCCGAAGAGGCTGAGCTTGAATTGATCAAACAGGAGGTTCTGTCGGAGGTGTTGGAGGATTATTATAAGAATAATCAGGCATTTGTCGATTTTTCCAACGCTTATTCCAATGATAAGGATGATGCTAATATCGAGGAATACATGCTTATGCTGTATGATATCAGCGAAAGCTACCCTTTTCCTGAGGAATGGCTTAACAATGCTAAGTTAAGCTTTTGTATAAAAGATGAGAAGGATCTATTAGAGCTTCCATACATGAAGTCATATATCAATGAGATAAGAAGTGATGCTAAAGATATATATGATGATATTAATGCATGTCTTGAACTGATAAGGGGGAAGGGCGGTCCCACGCATTATGAGAAAGCGGTTCTTTCTGATATTGAAATGGTGTCGGATATAATATCCGAAAGAACTTACAGCGGTTTGCATGAAGCTGCAAGCAGGAAGTTTGCAACTCTTAACAGAGCGCCAAAGGGAAGCGAGTTTGATGCTGACATTGCAGATCGTATCAAAGATGTAAGAGATGGATATAAAAAAAGGATCAATAATCTTTTGAAACCTTTTACTGTACCTGTCGATGTGCTGCTTACTCAATCAAAACAACAGGAACAGATGATGTCTGCTTTTGTTGATGCCGTAATTGAATTCTCACGTCGCTTTTTTGACAGGAAATTATCAAAATCATTAGTGGGCTTTAGCGATGTGGAACACCTTGCGCTTAAGATATTATGTGATGGGATTGATGATAATGGGATGCCTGTTCCAAGTCGGGTTGGCAAAGAGCTTTCAGAGAAATTTGAGGAGATACTTATCGATGAATATCAGGATAGTAACTATTTGCAGGAGAACATTTTAAGATGCGTATCCAAGGTTCCTTACGGCTGCAATAATATATTTATGGTTGGAGATGTCAAGCAGAGTATATACGGTTTCAGGATGGCAAGACCGGATCTTTTTACCGAGAAATATGAAACGTATGATGAGTATATTGAAGACGCAGAAAAACTATCAGATAAGGATGAGACAAAAAGGTGTAATAAGATTCTTCTCAGTAGAAATTTCAGAAGCCGTAATAATATTCTTGAAGCGGTTAATTATCTTTTTTATCAGATAATGAGCAAGCCTTTAGGCGGTATAGATTATGGGGAGAAGGAGGCGTTGATCTGCGGAAGTGAATATCCTGTTTACGAGAAAGATAATGTTGAACTTTTGATCGGCGAGAGCAAAGAAGCAGATATGTTAATGTCTTTAGAAGAACAGGATGACGAGCATTTAGATGATGAGTATATAGATGTCAGCGGAATGGAATTAGAGGCCGGTATGGTTGCTGATAGAATACGCAAATTAGTTGGTAAGGATGGAGGTAATGCACATCTTATTACAGATGCGGTAACAGGTAAGCTGCGTCCTGTGGAATATAGGGATATAGTTATTTTATTCAGAGCACCCGGAAGATATCAGCCTGTTTTTTCGGAAATCTTGATGAAACAGAATATACCGGTAAAGCTTCAGAATGAGAATGGCTATTTTGATGTGGTGGAGATACTTGGTCTGATCACATTTCTTAAGATGATAGATAATCCGTATAATGATGTGGAGTGCGCAGCGTATTTTCGAGGTTTTTTCTGCGGCTTTACCAACGATGAGCTTGCTGTTATCTACCTGATGAAAAGAGAGCTTGAACAGAATATTAAAGAACAGTTTTATTTGTACAAAGCAGCCGGTATGTTAACCGCAGATAAAGAATATTTTTACAGTATTTTTTCAAAGGTGTTTGCAAAAAAAACAGATGGTGATGCGGGTAATACAGGCGGTGTTTTACCGGATTTTTTATATAACAAATGCAGTAAGGCGTTAGCGTTGCTTGATGATTACAGAAGATACAAGAATAGATATTCTATAAGTGAGTTGATCAACAGAGTCTATTATGAAACGGGATATTACTATTATGTTGAAGCAATGCCGGAGGGAAAAGAGAGAAGCAGGAATCTATTATTGTTTGAAGATGAAGCGAAACGATACGAACAGAGAGGGTTCACGACACTATTTGGTTTTTTGAGATTTGTTAAAAGGATAGCTGAAAAGAATATTTCATTAGGTGGTGATGCTTCCGTTGAGATAACGGAAAATGTAGTGAGAATAATGAGTATTCACAGGAGTAAAGGTTTGGAATTTCCGGTTGTATTTGTTTCGGGACTGGGAAAACAATTTAATCTTACCGATACCAAATCACCGATAATAATTCATTCGGATTATTATATAAGTGCAAAGTATGTTGATCCGATAAGAAGATGCGGCAATGATACATTTTCAAGAAAAGCATTTGCTTCATTGATAAGAAACGAGAATATCGGTGAGGAGCTTAGAATCTTTTATGTTGCATTAACACGTGCAAAGGAAAAGCTTATACTTACCGGTGTCACTCCTGATATTACCAAGGTTGTTCGTAAGATGTCCAAGGTATGTGATGCTGCAGGCAGAAGTATAAAACCATCTTTATTTAAAATTTCAGATAGTTATCTTGATTTTGTTGTTGCCGGGATGATGAGAAACAGGATTTTTCATGAGGCTATGAATAACGTCAGATCAAGATACAACAAAAAGGGCGAGATAGTATCATGCAGATACGATGTAATTGATCATATTGATACTCCGGAATTTGAATTTATGGTTGATATATTTTATTACAATGATATGGTTCTTAATCAGATTGATACAGGAGAGGAACAGTTTGAACAAAGACAAAACAGATTGCAGAGTTTTTATGAAGCTGACACTAAGAAATATGATAGAATAAGCGCTGCGTTACTTTGGGAGTATGGGGATGAGCTGCTTACAAAACAGAAATCAAAAATGTCAGTTACCGAGATTAAAAGGGTGTTTCAGAATAAAGCGGCAGAGGCGGAAGATAATACCTTGGAAAATACCATGGAATATACTTTGTCCGACAAACAGTATAAAGATATAAAGCCGCGATTCATAGAAGAACGGAAAACAATGGACGCTGCAGAAAAGGGTACCTGGATACATAAGGCAATGGAGCTTTTGGATAATAGGAAAATGGTTGATAAGGATGGCGTGGAAAGAGAGCTTGAACGGTTGTATCAGGAGGAAAGACTTCCGGTTGAAACGAAAGCTTTTATTACGACAGATAAGATCATATCATTTGCAGAATCACGTCTTGGCAGAAGAATGACAAAAGCTGCTGAAGAAAAAAGGTTATACAAAGAGCGCCGGTTTGTTATAGGTGCTGATGTAATCAAAGCTGCGCCGAAGGTGGTCGTACAGGGAATAATCGATGCATATTTTGAAGAGGATGGCAAACTGATATTAATAGATTACAAGACGGACAGAATTAAAACAGGTGAGGAAGAACTGTTAATGGAAAGATATAAGACACAGCTTGATTATTACAAAAACACATTGGAAAAGCTTACAGGCATGGTGGTGTCGGAGGTGTACATCTATTCTTTTGCGCTGGATAAAGAAATAAAGTTGTGATAAAATGAGCAAAGGTACGTCATGCTTTAACTCAGTCGGAGAAATCCCCCACCTCTAAGCTTAGGTGTAGGTGGGGGTTATGTCAAACTATACTCAGTCGGGGTACA
>OMSZ01000197.1 GCA_900313855.1 uncultured Eubacteriales bacterium | reverse complement strand
CTTGAAGCTCAGTCAAGCTTCTTGCTATCGAAAGACCCAGACCGTTGCCTTCAGTATTTCTTGATGCATCACCGCGGACAAATCTCTCCATAAGCTCCTCAGGTGACATATCAAGTTCAGTTCTTGATGTATTCTTAAATGTAATAACAACATCCGAATCCACATCAAGTGACAGATATACTCTCGAGTTTTCAAGCGCATACTTGCAAATATTGTTCATCAGGTTATCAAATACACGAAGCATTCTTCTTCCGTCAGCCATAATCTTTGCACCGTCGGAACCTGAATTAATCTTTGTTACAAGCGTAAGTCCCGAAGCATTAAGCTTCTCTTCATATTCACCTGCTATCTGTGTTATAAACATTGATGCCTCACACGGTGCAAGCTCAACCTCAAGATTACCGGTACTTGCTTTTGATGCCTCAACAAGATCTTCTATTAATCTTTTTAATCTCTCTGACTGGCGAAGAAGAACCTCTGTATATTCTTTAATCTTTTCGTTATCCGTCTCTTCTTTTCCGATCAAGTCTGTATAGTTGATAATAGAAGTAAGCGGCGTCTTAATATCATGCGATACGTTAGTGATAAGCTCTGTCTTCATTCGCTCACTTTTCATTTTCTCCTCAACGGCCGTAACCATTCCTTCTGAAATATGATTAAGGTTTTCTCCATGTTCTTTAAAATCCCAATGAAGCTTGCTTGTATCAATCTTGTGATCAAAGTCACCGGATGCAAGTGCTCTTCCTCCTGCCTGAAGTCCACGAAGACCAAGTGCAAATTTGCAAATGACAACAAATAATACAACGTGGAGTACAAACCAAAACAAGAGATAATTGTCCATTTCATACCAAGTAGCTGCAATCACAATAAGTTCCAAAAGTGATAATCCGCAAAATACTGCAACCGTCTTCCAGATAAGTGGAAACTTTTTAAAAACTTCGCCAAAGAAACGGAAGAAACCTACAAACTTATTCCAACACCACTTAAATATTTTCCAAAACAGTTTTAAGCACCAGCTGCATACTATAAATATAAGTGTGTTTTTTAAAAGTGTACCCTGCTTAATTCTTGCCGCAGCACTCATAGACAAGCCATTGAAGAAAAGTATTGCAAAAACCGTTGCAACACATGCAACTACAATTGCTACATCGTCAGGAGACTCTGTCAATATAGTTCCAAAGATTCCACCCACACATAATGCTGCAAACAACATAATATCAAAGGGAACCTTATTAAAGTATCCCGGATGAACTTCCTCCGAATTAGGCCTTCTTGCCGATACGCAAAGCATCGTTATGTAGAATACAAATGCCACAATTACAGATGCTACAGCAGTTGGTATTGCATCATTTTTATATTTATTTAACAAGTTATATATTATAACCCTGTTGTTTAAGTAATCTAAGTCGGGTCTTTCATCATTACCCTCGTAGTATCCGTAAATGGTTACATATTTCTCATTTGATTTTTCCTTTTTTCCTGAAATCACAATGCTCTTATTGTCATTACGTCTTGCAAGATAAAATGTGTATTGAACCTTTGACATGTCAAAATCATCCGACTCCATTACACATTTATCTTTTGTGTCAGTTACCTTGTAAACGAAATTATTAGGAATACTCACGTTCCACTCATACTCGTCATAAGCAACATCTTCCTGTGTCAAGAGTTCATCTTCTAAAAATCTGCCATCGTCATCAAGCTTTTTTAGTACATCGTTTAGAATGATATTCGCATTCTCATACGCATCATTCTTTGTATCACTTGCTATAAGTTCCTCAGGCGTATTATCATATAGGTCAAACTCATAGCAACCTATCGCCACAGCTGCGGAAATCAATCCTAATATCATAGCCGCACAAGTTGTCAAATAAATTATAATCTTTGCCGGCATTGTTCTTAATATATTCTTCATTCTCATCATCCCTTCATTATATATCCCTGTCCAAACACGACCTTCAAATATCTTGGGTCCGCAGGATCATACTCTATCTTTTCTCTTAAATGTCTTATATGAACTGCAACTGTGTTGGTCTCATTTCCTATCGGTCTCTCCTGCCATACATGCTCATATATTTCTATCGGAGAATATACACGATTCGGATTTCTCATAAATAGCTTAAGTATCTCAAACTCCTTTGGAGTAAGTGAAATCTCGTCCCCATCAAGTGTTACTTTCTTACTTGAATCATTTAACTCAATTCCACCTATAATGACCGTATCCGACTTGATCGCTCCGCCGCCAAGCTGTAAGTAACGTCTAAGCTGTGATTTAACTCTTGCCGCAACCTCTACCGGATTGAATGGCTTTGTTATGTAATCGTCTGCACCGACATTTAACCCCAATATCTTATCTGTGTCCTCACTCTTTGCTGTAAGAAGTATGATCGGAACATTGCTCTTCTCCCTTATCTTACTCATAGCCTCAATGCCGTCCATAACAGGCATCATTATATCCATCAGGATTAAATGAATGTCGTTGTCAGCAACAACATCAAGTGCTTCCTTTCCATTGTAAGCTTCATACATCTTATATTCCGAATTGGTAAGATAGATTTTCAAAGCGTTCACAATGTCCTTCTCATCATCACATATTAAAATATTGTACATGTTCATATCCTCCACCGTTTATAGGTTCTGCGCAAAACCTCTTCAAAAAGTTTTTCTTTTTGAACTGATTTTATTATAGCATCTTTGTCTTTAAGAAAAAACAAGGGAAGTGTTTAAGATTTGATTAAGATGTAAAAATGCAGACAGCTTATATAAGCCATCTGCATTTTTATAATTACATACTAACCATGGTTAATATTCCTACTTCACACACCCGATTATCTCATTGATATCCCTGATACCCTTCTCGTCCATAAACTTCTTCATACCCTCGATGATCTCAAGTGTGACAAATGGATTATGGAAGTTGGCAGTTCCGACAGAAACAACGGTTGCGCCCGCCATCATGAACTCTATCGCGTCCTCATAGCTCATAATACCGCCCATACCTATGATCGGAAGCTTAACTGCATTGGCAACCTGATATACCATGCGAACAGCAACCGGCTTGATCGCAGGTCCCGAAAGTCCGCCCGTCTTATTGGCAACAGCAAATTGTCTGCGGTTAATATCTATCTTCATTCCGGTAATCGTATTGATAAGTGATAACGCATCAGCACCACCTGCCTCGGCAGCCTTAGCCATAGCAGTAATATCCGTTACATTAGGACTTAACTTCATAATGATAGGCTGCTTTGCCTTTGCTTTGACCGCCTTAGTTATACTCTCTAACGCCTTAGGATCCTGACCAAATGCTATTCCGCCTTCTTTGACATTAGGACAAGATACATTAATCTCAAGAAGATCAACCTTCTCATCAGCAAGGCGCTCAACAACCTCAACATAATCAGCCTCGCTCTTGCCGCATACATTTACAATAATATTGGTATCGTAATTATTAAGAAACGGGATATCCCTCTTGCAGAACACGTCAATTCCGGGATTCTGAAGTCCAACTGCATTCATCATTCCACCGTATGTCTCGGCAATTCTTGGCGTTGGATTGCCTGCCCAGGGAATATTGGCAACACCCTTTGTAGTAACAGCACCAAGCTTGTTAAGGTCAACAAAGTCACCATACTCTGCACCGGAGCCAAATGTTCCCGAAGCAACTGTAACAGGGTTCTTGAACTTAACTCCTGCTATCTCAACACCCATTCCGGAAAAATCTATATCTGTTGTCTTCGCATCAATTTTAACCATAGATAAATTGTCATTCCTGTTCATAATATCTGACATCAGAAATCCACCTCCCCTGCATCAAACACCGGTCCGTCCTTGCATATACGTTTATTCTTAACATGACTGTGATCATCAACATCTGTTGAATTACATACACATGCAAGACATGCACCTATTCCGCAAGCCATCTTCTCCTCGAGTGAAAGCTGAGCCTCCATATAATTCTCAAAAGCATATTCGCGTATAGCCTTAAGCATCGGTGTAGGACCACAGGCATAAATGATATCACCCTTAACATCATATTCTCTTATAGCATCTAAAACAGTACCCTGCACTCCGGTCTTACCGTCCTCGCTTGCTATATAAACATCACCATCAATCCTGTTGAAATCATTAAGAAGAAATGTCTCATCACGGAAGCCTAACACAATATTTTTTTCACATTTCAGCTCTTTTGCAAGCTCAAGCATCGGTGGGATTCCGATTCCTCCACCTATTAAAATGGCACGCTTTGCCTTTAAGTTAAAGCCATTGCCAAGAGGTCCCATAACATCAATCTTATCATTCTCTTTAAGCTTTGAAAATTCTTCCGTCCCTTTTCCAACAACACGATACACAAGACGTATTGTTCCTTTATCCTTATCAATCTCACACAGGCTAATAGGTCGTGGAAGAAGATTGCTTCCCTCTTTACAATATAGAGAAACAAACTGTCCTGCCTTTGCATTGACCGCAACTGCTCCCGCCTCAAGAATAAGGCTGTATATATCTGTTGCTATCTGATCCTGTCTCACAACTCTTGCTGTTATTTTTGTTGCACTCATGATCTTCCTCCTTATTTCCTTATTTCCCCGCAAGCGCTCCTGTAATATCCTCAATCATATCTATTACTGCCTGTCTTGAAGCATCTGCATAATTCTTCTCGCCAAAAGCCGCATATTTATCCTGCTTATATGCCGTTATAATTCCTCTTGACGAATTAACGATCGCGCCAAGTCCGTCCTCATTAAAGTAATCCACAAGATCTGAAGCCTTACCACCCTGGGCACCATAACCCGGAACAAGAATATAAGTATGAGGCATAAGCTTTCTCAATTTCTTTCCCTGCTCAGGATAGGTTGCGCCAACGACACAGCCTACATTGCTATATACATCTCCCATGCATGCCTCGCCCCACTCTACAACCTTACGCGCTACAAGCTCATATAAAGGAGTTCCGTCAACAAGCCGATCCTGAAACTCGCCGGAAGATGGATTCGATGTTTTAACAAGAACAAATATACCTTTGTTCTCCTCCTTGCAAACGTCAACAAAAGGCTTAACACCATCTGTACCAAGATAAGGATTAACCGTTACAAAATCCTCACAAAAACCTGAGAATGATCTGCTTCCCACCTGTACCTTACCAAGATGTCCTGTTGCATAAGCACCCGAGGTTGATCCGATATCTCCACGCTTGATATCACCAATGATAACAAGACCTTTTTCCTTACAATACTCACATGTCTTATTAAATGCGACAAGTCCCGGAATGCCAAACTGCTCATACATCGCAATCTGCGGTTTCACAGCCGGGATAAGATCATATATGGCATCAACAATACCTTTATTATACTGCCAGATAGCCTCACCTGCACCCTCTAATGTCTCACCAAATTCCTCATAAGCAGCTTTCAAAATATGCTCCGGAATATATGAAAGCATAGGATCAAGTCCTACCACCACCGGTGCATTAAGGTCTGAAATCTTCTTAACCAACTCATTAATCATTCTCTTTTTCCTCCTTCATATCAAATATTAATAATAATAGCTTTTGCTTTTACCTGCACAATGTACGACAAACCTGATAATGTTGAATACATTGTATGTCATAGAAAAAGGTAAGACAATCCATGAATCCTTCAATCATTGTCTTACCTTTCAATTCTCATCTTAACACTAATCTCATAACTCTATAACCTTTCAAAAGATTATATCAACTATCAGTCCGATAAGCCTGACAGTTTATGATTCTACTGAATAGTTCGGTGCTTCTTTGGTAATCTGAATGTCATGTGGATGGCTCTCCTTAAGAGATGCTGCTGAAATCTGAATAAACTCTGCTGTCTCATGAAGATCCTCTATTGTCTTAGCTCCACAATAACCCATACCTGAACGAAGTCCTCCAAGAAGCTGGAATACTGTATCTTCAACAGTACCCTTATATGCTACTCGACCCTCTACGCCTTCAGGAACAAGCTTCTTAGCATTAGCCTGGAAATAACGGTCTTTACTTCCATTCTCCATGGCAGCAATTGAACCCATTCCACGATATACCTTATATTTACGTCCCTGATATAACTCAAACTCTCCAGGCGACTCATCAGTTCCTGCGAACAGGCTTCCCATCATACATACGTTAGCACCTGCGGCAAGAGCCTTTGTAATATCTCCTGAATACTTAATTCCACCATCAGCAATAACCGGAATTCCATATTCTTTAGCCACGTCATAAGCATCCATAATTGCTGTTATCTGCGGAACACCAATTCCTGCAACGACACGCGTTGTACAGATTGAACCCGGTCCTATGCCGATCTTAACCGCATCGACACCCATCTTAATCATAGCCTCGGTACCTGAACGTGTTGCCACATTACCGGCTATAACCTGAAGATCAGGATACTTCTCTCTGATAAGTTTAAATGTCTTAAGTACGTTAGCGGAATGACCATGTGCGGTATCAATTACAACGGCATCAACCTTTGATTTAACAAGCTCATCAACACGATCTGTAATATCCGGTGTTACTCCGACAGCGGCCGCACAAAGAAGTCTTCCCTGTGAATCCTTTGCTGAATTAGGATACTTAATAGTCTTTTCTATATCTTTAATTGTTATAAGTCCTTTGAGATTATAATTCTCATCAACAATAGGAAGCTTCTCCTTACGAGCCTTAGCCAATATCTTCTTAGCCTCATCAAGAGTGATACCCTCTCTTGCAGTAATAAGCCCCTCTGTTGTCATGGACTCTTTGATCTTCTTGGTATAGTCTTCCTCAAACAAAAGATCTCTGTTAGTTATGATACCAACAAGCTTAGTGCCTTCACAAATAGGCACACCGGAAATACGGAACTTGGCCATTAACTTATCAGCATCGTCTAATGTATGTTCAGGTGTCAAAGAAAACGGATCTGTTATTACTCCATTCTCAGATCTCTTAACCTTGTCAACCTCTTCTGCCTGCTCCTCGATCGACATATTCTTATGTATTACACCGATACCGCCCTGCCTTGCCATTGCAATAGCCATCCTGTGCTCCGTAACGGTATCCATTCCCGAACTCATAAGCGGGATCTGTAACTGGATCTTCTTAGTAAGCTGAGTTCTAAGGTCAACATCATTCGGGATAACCTCCGAATATGCCGGAACTAAAAGTACATCATCAAAAGTAATTCCTTTTCCAATAATTTTGCTCATGATTCATCTCTCCTACTTAGTTATTTATTGAAAATATTTATCAACAGTATTGTACCCAAGTATTACACCAGTTACCCCAATAATTATTGTGCAATTAATATAACTATTCTTCATATACACAGATATAAAGCTCCATATACTGCTTCTCATCAGCCAACAAAGGAACTTTGATAGGCTGTATGTCCGCCTGAATCTTAAGGTCATTGCCTATAAGTGAGATCGGCGGTGTGATATCTATTATCTTCCCCTGTGTAGAAAAAACAGTAGCTGTATTACCCATGATCATATTACTAAGCTCATTAAGAGCTGAACATGCCATCTCATCTAATTCCGCAACCGGCATACCAAACATCATCTTACTGGCTATCTCTTTCGCATTCTCTACCTCCATAGCCAAAACAGCCTGTCCCTTCATCTGTCCGACAACTCCAACAGTTATTGTATATGTAGGCTTTGAAAATGAAAAATCAGCAAGCGATGGCTTACCCACTTTGAGGGTAATCTGCGTAACCGTCTCAAACACGCTAATAGTAGACTGAAGAAACGGATTAATGTTATTAACATCCAATGCCTTTTTCATGTCTTTCCCCTTTTCCTGTAATTATACACACAACAAAACCATTCACCAGATATCCGTTCTGTCTGTGGTACATAAGTTAACCAAAGCATCTGCCCATTTCAGATACCATCGTTAACTTCAATCTCAAATCAATACGTATATTATACATTAAACTGTCTTATGAATCAAACATATTTGGAAACTTTTTTTGATTTTTTTATTTTTCCTTGTCAATTTCTGTGATATACTGCATAATTATACTAAATATACACTAATTATTTATTATTTTATGTCTGGAGGCACATAATGAACAAAGATTTCTACGATCTCTTGCCCGAAATATCAAAGGCAATAACAAGTAATTATCTTGAATCTGAACTTCTTCTTGGTAAGACTAACAAACCTCTACCCACCAGAAGTATAATAATTGAAATAATCAATGATCTGCGTATGCTGATGTTTCCCGGGTACTTCTCTTCAGAACACATAGATTCTGCAGGCTCCTCATATTATTCAGGTCATATGCTTGCCATGATCTTTAATAAGCTGAAAAAACAGGTTGCATTGGCACTAGCATATAGTGAGAAGGACACTATCACATCAGAAAGCCCTGAAATGATCAGAAAGTCAGAAGATATCTGCTGTGAATTTTTCAAAGCATTACCAACAATACAGCATATGCTGCTATTAGATACCCAGGCAGGTTATGATGGTGATCCTGCTGCTAACAGCTGTGAGCAGGTAATCTTCTCCTACCCCGGATTATATGCGATTTTTGTTTATAGAATCGCTCACGAACTATATAAGCGAAACGTACCATTTATACCAAGGATCATGACAGAACATGCCCACAGCAAAACAGGAATAGATATAAACTCAGGTGCTGTTATAGGCAAATATTTCTTCATGGATCATGGTACCGGCATTGTCATTGGTGAAACGACAGTTATCGGTGATTACGTTAAGCTTTATCAGGGTGTTACCCTTGGAGCATTAAGTACCAGAGGCGGTCAGCATTTATCAGGTGTCAAACGTCATCCTACTATCGGTGACAGAGTAACAATATACTCTAACGCTACCATTCTTGGCGGCGAAACCATAATCGGTGCCGATTCGGTCATTGGCGGTGGTGCCTTTATCACATCATCAATTCCGGCTAACACAAGAGTGTCTGTCACACCGCCTGAATTAGCTATCAAAAACAGCTCTGCAAAGTCAGGCTCCGAATTATCGGCAACTAATTACGTATATGAAATTTAAAAACATTAATTGTTTTTATACAAACATCATTTATTAAAAGGTATTTATCATGGTTTTAGCATGTCAAAACATTTCAAAAGCATACGGCGCAGATGAGATATTATCCGCAGTCAATTTTCATATTGAAGCCAAAGAGAAAATTGCAATAGTAGGAATAAACGGTGCCGGCAAATCCACTCTTCTAAAGATCATTATGGGGGAGGAAGAAGCCGACGAAGGAAATGTATCAATTGCAAAGGATGTCACTATCGGTTATCTTGCGCAGCATCAGGAAAAGTATTATAAGCAAACAATATATGAAGAGTTACTCAGTGCCAAAAAAGATGTTATTGATCTTGGAAAACAGATAAGAGAATTGGAAAAGGAGATCGAAAAGCTTTCAGGTGATGAGTTGGAGCTGGCATTAGAACGCTATGCCAGAATGAACCACACGTTTGAAATGCAGGATGGCTATGCATTCGATAGTCAGATAAACGGCGTACTCAAAGGTCTCGGATTTAGTGAAGAAGATGCGGACAAACCGATAGAGGAATTATCCGGTGGTCAGAAAACAAGGGTTTCACTTGGCAGACTTCTCCTATCCCGTCCTGACATAATCATTCTTGACGAGCCTACAAATCATTTAGACTTAAAAAGTACTGCATGGCTTGAAAACTATCTTAAATCATATGACGGCGCTGTTATAATCGTATCACACGACAGATATTTTCTTGACAAGATAGTGACTAAGGTCATAGAAATAGAGAATACCAAAAGTACAATTTATCACGGAAACTACAGCTATTATGCGGACAAGCGTTTGGAGATACGTCTTTCGAAATACCGCGCATATATGAATCAGCAGGCAGAGATAAAGCATCAGGAAGAAGTCATAAGTAAGTTAAAACAGTTCAACCGTGAAAAATCGATCAAGCGTGCTGAAAGCAGAGAAAAGCTGTTAGACAAGATTGAACGGTTAGACAAGCCTTCCGAAGTTCGTGATGATATGAAGCTTACTCTCACACCTGAGATTGAAAGCGGAAATGATGTTCTTCTTGTCGAAGATCTATCCAAAGCCTATACAGATTCTCCGCTGTTTACAAACGTCAACATGGACATCAAAAAAGGAGAACGGGTAGCTCTTATCGGTGACAACGGAACCGGCAAGACCACTATACTCAAGATTATTAATCAGCTTATCCCTAAGGATACCGGACGCATAATCTTTGGCGCACAGGTTCATATCGGATACTATGATCAGGAGCATCAGGTATTACATCCCGACAAAACGATATTTGACGAACTGCATGATGCATATCCTTCAATGACCAACACCAAAATCCGTAATACCCTTGCTGCTTTTCTATTCACCGGTGATGATGTATTCAAAGAGATCAAGGATATCAGCGGCGGTGAACGCGGGCGTGTCAGTCTTGCCAAGCTAATGTTAACCGGAGCCAATTTCCTTATTCTTGACGAGCCTACAAACCACTTAGACATCACCTCCAAGGAAATCCTTGAGAATGCGCTTACAAGCTATACGGGAACCGTATTGTATGTTTCTCATGACAGATATTTCATCAACCGGACTGCCACAAGAATATTAGAGCTTAATAATAACGGTATCAATTCTTATCCGGGTAATTATGATGATTATATCAACGAAAAGACAAAGCTTCAATCCGGTGATTCCTATACTGCTAGCGCTAACATTAACGGTACTGCTAATAAAGAAACAGAAAGCAAGACGGACTGGAAACGTTCTAAGGAGGAACAGGCGAGAGAACGCAAGCGTCAAAACGACATCAAAAAAACCGAGCAGCAGATAGAAGAACTTGAGAAGGAATTGGCTGCCCTTGACGAAGAAATGACACTTCCCGAAAATGTCACAAACTCAGCAAAACTTAATGAAATTGCCGATAAGCAGAATGAGATAAACGACAGACTATCCTCTCTTTATGAGACATGGGAACAATTATCAGAAGAATAATAAGAGCACGAAAGCTTTATACTTTCGTGCTCTTATTATATATTATCCTTAATATATACCTTAAATCGTTTTATAATAATTCTTCAAGATTTTTACGGATCTCCTTGATAAATCCCTCGGAATTAAGAACTGTCGGATTATCCATGGTTGTAATAAGCGCAAGATCCTTAGTCATCTTACCACCTTCGATCACAGATAAAGTAGCCTTCTCAAGCTTATCTGCAAAATCCATAAGCTCAGGTATATTATCAAGCTCTCCTCTTTTTCTAAGCGCTCCTGTCCATGCAAATATCGTTGCAACCGAATTAGTAGAGGTTTCCTCACCCTTCAAATGCTTGTAGTAATGTCTCTGAACAGTACCATGTGCTGCCTCATATTCATAGACTCCTGCAGGCGAAACCAACACCGATGTCATCATAGCAAGGGAACCAAATGCCGAAGAAACCATATCAGACATAACATCTCCATCATAGTTCTTACATGCCCAGATAAACCCGCCCTCTGCCTTCATAACACGAGCAACAGCATCATCAATCAACGTATAGAAATATTCAATGCCGGCAGCCTTGAATTTCTCATCATATTCAGCATCATATATCTCCTGGAAGATATCCTTGAATCTGTGATCATATTTCTTTGAAATAGTATCTTTCGTAGCAAACCATACAGACTGCTTAGTATCCAGTGCATAATTGAAACATGATCTTGCAAAGCTTGTTATTGAATCATCAAGGTTATGCATTCCCTGTATAACACCGGGACCTTTAAATTCATGTATTGTTTCACGAATCTCTTTACCGTCTTCTCCTGTGAATACAAGCTCAGCCTTTCCGGGACCCGGAATACGAAGCTCTGCATTCTTATATACATCACCGTAAGCATGTCTTGCAAGAGTTATAGGCTTCTTCCAGTTCTTAACACATGGCTCGATTCCTTTAACTATAATCGGCGCACGGAACACCGTACCGTCAAGCACTGCACGAATTGTTCCGTTAGGTGATTTCCACATTTCCTTAAGATTATACTCTTCTACTCTGGCAGCATTAGGAGTAATGGTCGCACATTTTACTGCAACACCATATTTCTTCGTTGCCTCCGCGCTATCAAAAGTAACCTGATCGTCAGTCTCATTCCTATGCTCTAATCCAAGATCATAGTATTCAGTCTTAAGATCAATAAACGGAAGGAGAAGTTCATCCTTTATCATCTTCCACAAAATTCTTGTCATCTCATCTCCGTCCATCTCAACAAGTGGTGTCTTCATTACAATTTTGCTCATTAGCCCATCCTCCTATTATAGAATAAAGAGTCATAAGTATTAATACATATGACTCCTTTGTCCATTTATTATTAAAACATTGTAAATGATAACAGAATTGATCAAAAATATCAAGTCAAAATATCATTCTTCCTCATCTTCATCATTATTGCCCTTCTGCCCCATCAAAAACAAAGCTATTACGACAACGATCGAAACGATCATACATATTGCTATCAGCCAGGGCTTTGAGGAATCTCCTGTTGCTGCAATTCCTATCAGATAATTATACATTGTCATTTCCTTTCTTTAACAATATGAAATAAATACGATCAAAATATCAACCTTCTCAAAAAGCTGTT
>OMSZ01000406.1 GCA_900313855.1 uncultured Eubacteriales bacterium | reverse complement strand
TAAGGCTTAGAAAGCTTAATTCACTTATGAGGGAATACGGACTTAGGATCATTCCATTGAAATACGCAAAGGATTATACACTTATATATGTGTATCGTCCTGATTATCTGAATAAAGATTTACAGAATCCGGAGGCTCTAGCCATTTTGAGTGATAAAGGGTACACGTGCAGTAATGCAGATGTATGTGTGTGCCGCTTAGCAAAGAGAATTAAATGTTGTTCAGAATTTCCCCATGAAATAGGTTTGTTTCTCGGCTATCCTCCGGAGGATGTTAAAGGGTTTATCAAAAGCCCTGATGTGGGCGTGAAATGCGTTGGGTGCTGGAAAGTATACGGCAACGCGAAGGAGGCGCTTTTACAGTTTGAGCGTATCAGGATCTGTACGGAGATATACAAAGAAAAGATACGCAGGGGAACACCGTTAAAAGAGCTTCTTGTGAAAGCTTAAAGGACAATCGGTAATGAAGAAGGGTGTTACAATATATACGAATTTAAGGAGGAAATAAAGGTGGGTAAGACAGAAAAATATGACCACATGAAGCTGATAAGGCAATATGCGGGAGGACATAAAAATCTGATCACACTCGGAAGATTTCTTGCAGCGATCAGTGCGGTTCTTGCACTTATTCCATATTACAATCTGTGGAAGATAATCAAAATTGCGGTTGATGGAGTTGATGCAGACGGGATCAGCAGCCTTGCATGGCTTGCGGTTATTATGACCGTTTCATCTTTGTTAGTCTATATAGCTGCACTTCTTTGTACGCATGTAGCGGCATTTCGTGTGCAGGCTAATCTTAGAAGCGGTCTTATGAGAAGGATAATCACGCTTCCGCTTGGCGTTTTTGATGAGGACGGAACGGGTAAGATAAGACGTATAGTAAATGATTCGACAGCAGCAACGGAAACATATATTGCGCATAATCTTCCTGATAAGACAGTAGCGGCAGTAACGCCGATAGGTCTGCTTGTACTTATATTTGCATTTAACTGGAAAATAGGATTGATATGCATGATACCGGCACTTATCGGCTTTATGTGCATGATGTCCATGATGGGACAGGGAATGCAGGAGAAGATGAAAGAATATCAGGACGCACTTGAAACGATGAGCAGTGAGGCTACGGAATATGTAAGAGGTGTTCCGGTGGTTAAGACCTTTGGGCAGACGGTGCATTCATTTAAGCGTTTCAAGGCGTGTATAGACGGTTACGGTAAATGGACAACGGAATATACACTTATGCTAAGACTTCCGATGATGGCATTTATGACATGTATAAACGCTATCTTTGCATTTGTTGTGCTTTCGGCATACCTTGTAACAAAGGATGGGATTATGTCGGCGGATATCCTTAATATAATGTATTACATAATAGTTACGCCGCTTATCACTATTGCCCTTACCAAAGTTGCTTATTCGGGAGAAGCTGAAATGAATCTTATTGACGCGCTTAAGCGTGTTGATAATATCATGGAGATTAAGCCGCTTGAAGAGGGAAAAACGGATGTACCTTTAAAGGATTATGGTATTGAGCTTAAGAATGTTTCCTACAGGTATAAGGATGCCGTTCGTGATGCCGTAAATAATGTGTCACTTTCGATTAAGCAGGGAGAACATGTTGCCTTTGTAGGCCCTTCCGGTTCGGGTAAAACGACACTTGCGGAGCTTATGGTTCGTTTCTTTGATGTAAATGAAGGCGAGATTCTGATAGGTGGGATAAATGTCAAAGATATGCCTTCGGCAAAGCTTATGGAGAGGGTTTCATTTGTGTTTCAGGACAGCAGACTGTTGAAGAAATCAATACTTGAAAATGTCCGTATGGGAAAGCCCGGTGCGACAGAAGATGAGGTGCTTGACGCACTTGATAAGGCTCAGTGTATGGATATCATAGAGAAGCTTCCTGACGGAATACATACTGTTATCGGAGAAAAAGGTATTTATCTTTCGGGCGGTGAGCAGCAGCGTATCACTATTGCAAGAGCTGTGCTTAAGGATGCACCGATTCTTATTCTTGATGAGGCTACGGCATTTGCAGACCCTGACAACGAGACTAAGGTTCAGGCTGCATTTGAAGAATTGTCTAAGGGTAAGACGCTTATCATGATAGCTCACAGATTAAGCACTGTTATGAATGCGGACAGAATATTTGTTATGGATAACGGTGCGTGTGTCGAGAGCGGAACTCATGAGGAGCTTATGCAAAACGGCGGTCTGTATCAGCGCATGTTTAACGAATATTCAAAATCAATTGAGTGGAAGGTGGGTGCATAGAATGATAGAGTTATTACAGCATAAATACGCACTTTCAAGACAGGGTGCGGTTGATATGATAAAAGCATGTATCAGCGTTACGCTGACCAACATGGCTCTTATGCTGCCTGCGGGAGTTTTATATTGTCTGATAAATGATATGTTAAATGATAATCTTACAAAGGACAGAATACCATTCTATGTTGCCGGAATTATAGTGGTTCTCGTACTTATTGCCTTTACTAATTTCATTCAATATAATGCAACATTTCTGACTACATACAGGGAAAGCGGTGTGAGAAGAACAACGATTGCGGAGAAGCTTCGAAAGCTTCCGTTATCATATTTTGGTAAGAAAAATATTGCTGACTTAACAACCAATATCATGGGCGATTGTGCGATGATAGAAACAGCTTCAAGCCACTGGATACCGGAACTTATCGGGGCAACCATTTCGGTAAGTCTTGTAGGAATAAGTCTTTTCTTTGCTTTCGACTGGAGGATGGTCATTGCAAGCTTCTGGGTTATTCCGGTAGCATTTATGATAGTTATTACCTGTTCAGGTGCGGAAAAAAGAGCGGCGCGTAAGAATGCGGCGGTTAAGCTTGCATTTACAGACGGAGTTCAGGAATGCCTTGAATCTATCAGGGATCTGCGTGCTAATAATGCAGAGGACAGATACATGGAGGAGCTTGAAGGTAAGATTAAAAATGTTGAGAAGATGGCGCTTTTTACCGAGCTTAAGATGGCGGTCTATGTTAATTCGGCAGCGATCATATTAAAGATCGGAATAGGAACAACTGCTGTGGCAGGGGGCATTCTTTTTGCAAATGGAGAGATAACGCTGCTTACATTTTTCATGTTCCTTATGCTTGTATCAAGACTCTATGCCCCAATGGAGATAACGCTGCAGAACTTCGCTGCTATCATTGCTACGGGCGTGCAGTGTGAGAGACTTGATGAGGTGCTGTCACATGAGGTGCAGACCGGTATGGATGATGTCAGATATGATGGCTATGATATAGTGTTTGACCATGTGGGCTTTAAATATTCTGATGATACGGAGGTGTTAAGTGATGTGAGCTTTACCGCAAAACAGGGTGAGGTTACGGCACTTATAGGACCTTCCGGTGGCGGAAAGACCACCATATCAAGACTTGCCGCAAGATTCTGGGATGTAGATGAGGGAAGGATAACACTAGGTGGAGTTGATATATCCAAGGTGGATCCCGAAACGCTTCTTGCCAACTATTCAATAGTATTTCAGGATGTCACGCTGTTTAATAATTCGGTTATGGAGAATATAAGAATAGGAAAGAGCGGTGCGACTGATGAGGAGGTAATGGAGGCGGCACGTCTTGCGAATTGTGATGAGTTTGTAAGTCTTCTTCCTGACGGCTATAACACCAATATCGGAGAAAACGGAAGCGAGCTTTCGGGAGGAGAGAGACAGAGGATATCCATAGCAAGAGCTTTCCTAAAGGACGCACCTGTTGTTCTTTTAGATGAAGCCACGGCTTCATTGGATGCTGAAAATGAAACCGCCATTCAGGAGGCACTCTCAAGACTTATTAAGAATAAGACTGTGCTGATCATAGCGCACAGAATGAGAACGATTGCAAAGGCAGACAACATTGTAGTGTTAAAAGACGGAATTATTGCGGAGAAGGGAAGTCCGGATTATCTTTCCTCTTACGACAGCATTTACAGCCGTATGACAAAGCAGCAGCTGCTATCGCAGAACTGGAGAATGTAGTAAAAAAAAGGGCGGTAACATTTAACATACCATGTCTTCAGGCGGTAGTTTCAACATACAATGAAACCCACTCTTCAAAATGGACTGCAAGGATTGGAGCTTATTACATAGTAACGGCTCTTGTTCTGGCGGCTATCGTGTACCATATCGCAGTCCTATTCTTCTAGCAGGATGCTTTTGACAGTAGTACGCAGTTAAGATCTGTCTGAAATTTGATAAAAATTTGCAAGACATTCTTGGGAAGATTGTTGGATTGTTGTTGGACATTTGTTGGGCGATCTATGTTAACTCAGTCGGAGAAATCCCCCACCTCTAAGCTTAGGTGTAGGTGGGGGTTATGTCAAACTATACTCAGTCGGGGTACAAGCTCC
>OMSZ01000074.1 GCA_900313855.1 uncultured Eubacteriales bacterium | reverse complement strand
ACGTAAGCTGCAGGAGCAGTATCTTGCGATCGAGCTTGAAAAGCAGATCGACAAGAAGGATATTTTGGAGCTTTACTTAAATGCCATATACTTAGGTCAGGGTTCAAACGGAGTACAGACAGCATCGGAGACATACTTCGGCAAGGAAAATCTTAAGGAGCTTACTCTTTCAGAATGTGCCGTTATCGCTGCCATCACCCAGAGTCCTACCAAATACGATCCGGTGATCAATCCTGAAAACAATCAGACCAGGAAAAATGTTGTTCTTCAGAAAATGTTGGAGCAGGGACTTATAACCAAAGACCAGTATGATCTTGCCATGGCTGATAATGTATATGCCAGAATCTCCAATAATAAGGAAAAGAAAGAAGAAAGCAACAAGACCTATAACACTTATTATATAGACTCTGTTATCAACAGTCTGACAAATCAGTTGGTTAATGAATTAGGTTATACAGAAACTCAGGCATTTAACACTATATATTCCGGTGGTCTTTCCATTTACATCAATCAGGACGCGAAAATACAGGAAATCTGCGATGAAGAGATTAACAATCCGGACAACTACCCCTCAACTACTAGTGTTGCTCTTAATTACGCACTGACGCTTACAGATCCCAAAAACGGTGATCTTCACAACTATTCGAGTGGGCATCTTGTCAAGTATTATGCAGAAAAGACAGGCAACCAGAAATACAATCTTATATATTCAAGCGAAGATACTGCAAGAGCTGCCGCAGATGAATTCAAACAGGCAATGATCGAAAAGACCGGATACAAAGAGTTGGCGGAATCATTTTCAACCACTATCCAGCCACAGACCTCCTTCGTTATCCTCGATCAGAAAACCGGATATGTCAAGGCAGTATGCGGCGGCCGCGGCGAGAAAAAGGGTAATCTTACTCTTAACAGAGCGACCGATTCCAAACGTCAGCCGGGTTCGACGTTTAAGGTTTTAGCAGCATATGTTCCGGCACTTGATAATGCAGGAATGACGCTTGCAACCACATTTATGGATGAGCCGTTAAGCTACAGCAACGGTACTCCGGTAAAGAACTGGTATGGCGGATATCGCGGCGAGCAGTCGATCAGAACAGCTATCAAGGATTCAATGAATATCATAACTGTCAAATGTTTTCAGGAGGTTACTCCTCAGGTTGGTTATGATTATCTCTGCAACATGGGTATAACCACCTTAAGAAACGGTTCCGTATCAATCAATGGTGTAGCAGAAAATGATATCAACGAGTCTATGTGTCTTGGTGGACTTACAGAAGGTGTAACCAACTTAGAGCTTACAGGCGCTTATGCATCTATCGCTAACGGCGGCGCATATATTAAACCGACATTTTTCTCAAAGGTATTAGATCATGACGGAAAAGTCCTTATAGACAACACGCCTAAGAAAAAGCAGGTAATGAAGGAAACAACCGCCTGGCTTATCAACAACGCCATGCAGGATGTTGTCAAAGCCGGTACCGGTACAGCTGCAAGGCTTTCAAGTGGTATGGTCGTAGCCGGTAAAACGGGAACGACTTCAAGTAATTATGATTACTGGTTCTGCGGTTCAACGCCATACTACACCGCTAGTATATGGATGGGTTATGACTCTAACACAAACTTCGCAAACAGCAATCTTCACAAAACAATCTGGCGTAAGATCATGGATAAAATTGTTGAGGAGGAAGAACAGGACACATCTGCAACCTTTGAAAAACCTGCCAATATCGTTACGGAAAAGGTATGTGCACAATCCGGATTACTTCCGGCACCCGATCTTTGTTCAACTATAATCACTGAATATTTTGACAAAGATACGGTTCCTACAAAAACCTGTGATCTTCATCAGAGTATTACTCTTTGTGACACAACGCATTACAAGGCAACCAAAAATTGTCCGCATACCACTACCTATAACTACACCGTTAATGAAAATGGTGATATAACGCTTAAGGATGCTGACTTTACTCCTCCATCAGATTTCATGGATACTACCTGTCCTAAACATCCTGAGAAGGATAAGAAAAAGAAGAAAAATAATGACTCGGACGATTTCTATGATGATCAGACAGTTTATAATATAACTACAAGTACTGACGGCGACGGATATATTTCCGGTCCGCTATATGCATTTGCAGGTGACAGTATCACATTATCATTTATTGCCAATCCGGGATCCGTCTTAAGCAATGTAGTGATAGACGGTGTTGGACAGGGTGCAATATCATCATACACCTTTGAAAATATATCGTCGGATCATGAGGTAACAGCTATATTTACTGTTGAAGACAACATCAATGCACAACCTGAAACCGTTGGGTATAATAACAACCAAACCGTTCCATTCACTAAAAGAAAAAAATATCCTATATTTAACAAATCATAATATGTATAAAAGGCGGGAGAATCAAATCTCACGCCTTTTTTGTACTTATTATATTACTTTGCCATCTTCGGCTGGAACACAAGAGACGCAAGATATGCAAATATCAATGCCGCCGAAGTTCCTACGGCTGCCATCTTAAAGCCTCCTCTAAAAAGACCTATCATTCCATCGTTATCAATAGCTTCTTTAATTCCTTTCCAAAGATTGTAGCCAAAGCCCGTAAGCGGAACCGAAGCGCCGCTTCCCGCGAAATCAAGCAGCGGCTCATATATCTGCAAAGCTCCTAAAACCGCTCCAGTACATACAAGCAATACCATGATTCTTCCCGGCATTAGCTTTGTTTTCTCCATCAATATCTGGGCAGCCATGCATATGAGGCCGCCGACCAAGAATGCTTTTAAATATTCCATTTTGAACCTCCTTTTGTTTTGTATGGGTAATTATTTGAGCGAAACTCTTCTACATTATATACGCTTGCAGTTTGTTTGAGGCGTTATTCATGGCGTGCGCTCGAATAAAAAAATTAATTGTGTATGACTGATTGTCCGAAAAATGAGTTTCTAAGTATCCCGGAACATTTTTATACATGGACGCGGCACGGTGCATAGTCGACCTCCTGTCTCCGATGCACCTGCCATTAATAGCTGTGTAAGTTGATCATGGCCAATGCGTTAATACTTATAAACTCTTATATACGGACAGCGGAAGTGAGATATCGGCATACCGTTAGACCTATGCGTCCGTCAAACACAGCTCTCTATCACAACCCCATGTGCGATACCGGGAACCGACTGCCCCTCATTGTAGCTAACGGTAGAAAGTAAGGCTCCGGTAGGCACAAAAAGAATTCTCTTAAGCTCACCCGTTTTGAGCTCATTCATAAGCTTTCCGGCAAGTGTTACGGCTGAACATCCGCAGCCTGAGCCGCCGGAATGGGTATCCTGCTCTATATCATTATAAATCTCCATACCACAGTCCATATGAACAGAAGCGATATTAATTCCCTGGTCAATAAGCAGTTTACATAATATTTCTCTTCCTACAACTCCCAAATCTCCCGTGATAATCTTATCGTAGTAATCCGGCTCTCTTTCAAAATCCTTCAAATGCTCATAAATAAGATCTGCTGCTGCCGGCGCCATACAGGCTCCCATATTAAGAGAATCCTTCACACCGTAATCTACAACCTTACCGGTTGTTATTCCGGTTATCTTCACATCACTCTTTTCATTTGACAAGACAAAAGCACCACTTCCTGTTACTGTCCATGTAGAAGACATCGGTCGCTGGTTACCGTACTCAAGCGGAAAACGAAACTGTTTTTCCGCTCCACCGAAATGGCTCGAAACCGCTGCGACTACCCTGTCAGCATATCCGGCGTTTACTGTCATTGCGCCAAGCGCTAATGCTTCTCCCATAGTTGAACACGCTCCGTATAAACCGAACAAAGGAATATTAAGATCCATCACTCCAAAGGTTGTTGCTATGAGCTGACCAAGAAGATCTCCCGCAAACAGATATCTTATATCATCTGTCTCAAGTCCCGCTTTGCTGATCGCCAGCATAACGGTCTCCTTTAGCATCTCACTTTCGCCCTCTTCCCATGAATCCTTACCAAATGTAGCATCATCATATATCTTATCAAATGTATCCTTAAGCGGTCCCTCACCCTCCTTCGGTCCTACAACCGATGCCGAAGACATAATATACACAGGACTGTCAAAGCTTATACTCTGCTGCCCCATTCGTATTTTTTTATTCATGCTAATACCTCTTTTCCTTTCGATGATTACAGTATTTGCTAAGATAATAATAATTATTCAGTTATATGCTAATGAAATAGTAGAAGCACTAAGCAAAGACAAACACAATGAGGATTGAGCTTAATGCAGATAATGCCCGTGATACATTAATGATATAACAACAAAAAAACAGGCAGTACCTTATATGATACTACCTGTCTTACATTAACTGCTTAATATTATCATTATACTAACTGCATTAACGGCTTAAAACTTTATACGTATTACCTGCCCGTATTAAGAACGTCAAGCCTCGCTCGCGAGTCTTGCGCGCCGGATTCGGGTCTGCTTTAGCAGACTCACTTCCTATTCGAATCCGTGCGCATCCCGCGGAGCGT
>OMSZ01000003.1 GCA_900313855.1 uncultured Eubacteriales bacterium | reverse complement strand
CCCCGACTGAGTATAGTTTGACATAACCCCCACCTACACCTAAGCTTAGAGGTGGGGGATTTCTCCGACTGAGTTAAAGACTTCCTCTAACAAGTCTTGCGGCGGGATTCTTAGAACGTATATCTTAAGATAGAGATATACAGCTTTCTACTCCTCAACCTTGTATCCGACTCCCCAGACAGTTTTGACAAACTTAGGATGTCTCGGCTCATCACCTAACTTCTCACGCAGTCTTGCTATATGAGCCATAACCGTATTGTTGCTGCTCGATAAATATTTTTCCTTCCATACATTCTCAAACAATTCCTCCGACGAAACAACAACTCCCTTTCTCTCGCAGAGATACCAGAGAATATCAAATTCTATCGGCGTAAGTGAAAGCTCCTTACCGTAGAGCTCGCATTTATGGGACTCCTTACATACATATAGTCCGTCTCTGTCAAATTCTAAAGACGCTTCCGCCTCTGAATTGTTATATCTTGTATAGCGTCTAAGCTGCGTCTTAACTCTTGCGACTACCTCAAGCGGATTAAATGGTTTCGTCATATAATCATCTGCGCCCATTGACAATCCGTTGATCTTATCCATGTCAGAATTCCTTGCGGTAAGCATTATGATCGGGAACAGATATTTCTCCCTTATCTGCCTGCACAAGGTAAGACCATCAATATCCGGAAGCATTATATCAAGAATCGCCAGAGCAATCTTTTCTTTTCCAATATGATCAAGCGCATCCTTACTGCATTCTGCCTTAAGCACTTTAAAGCCTTCATTAGTAAGATAGACTTCAAGAAGATCCGCTATCTCTTTCTCATCTTCAACTACAAGTATTATCTCATCTGTATTCACCTTTCATTCCCTCCGAATACATTATAAAGCCGTTCCGACTTATCCTTCAATCAAATAATTCTTACGATTTTATTACATCATTCTTCTGTTCTGTTTCTGTAATAGGCAAACATATACTGCTGATACACTCCGTTATACGGACTGTAATCATCAAACGGATAACCCTTTGAATACTCCGTCTCTAAAACTCTCTTGATCCACACATCCACAGGAAATGCATTAAGATGATGAAGTCCGAAAAGCAGCATGCAACTTGCCACCTTTTTGCCAACCCCATAAAGTCCGGTAAGACCTTTTAACACATCATCATCACTACCTGTGTCTATCAATCCGATGTCGAGACTGCCATTTACAACGTCCTCTGCGGCACGCCTTACATACTTATCCCGATATCCCAACTTACATTCCGCAAGCAGCTCGTCGGACATAGATGCTATTGCCGCAGGAGTCGGAAATGTATAGTATACCTCGCCACGGCTGTCAAAACACTTTTCCCCTGCTCTTTCACAAAGCTTCTCAATTGACGCCTTGATAGCAGGAATATTCCTGTTCTGCGAGATAATAAAGCTGATAAGCGCTTCCCATGGATCCTGCTTTAATATCCTGATCCCCCGCTCATGCTCTGCCGCCTCAAAAAGAAAAGGGTCAAGCTCAGGATCGATCTTTTCCCTTATATTTCTATAATCTTCATCCATATCAAGATATGAACTCCAGATATCTCTATACTCCTCTTCCGTACAATCCAAGCGGTATATGTCGGCATGCCCCAAAGCACCCTTCCTGTCACCATCTGCGAAAGCACTTTCCACAGCATCACTTCTGTCACCATCCGTCAAAGCACTTTCCAAACTATCTTTCCAGATGCACAAACATTTATCTCTATGAATTATACGATATCCACCATCCTCGATCGGCTGCCACCTGAAGCACTGTCCGCTTTCCGCAATCTTTTCAAGGTCGAAATCATCAGTAATCTCTACATTTATCATTAGCAATTCCTTTCAAAACAAGAGTGTCACATAAGGACACCCTTTACAAAAATCTCTATACCTATGAATATCAGTATCATGCCGCCAAAGATTGAAGCCTTCTTGGCAAGCCTCATTCCGACCTTAATGCCAAGCTTTAATCCGATCATACAGATAATAAATGTTACCACAGCAATTATTAGTGCACAAACAATCGCCATTACAGCCTTATAATCGACAATCGTAAAGCCTACCGAAAGCGCGTCTATCGAGGTAGCTATACCCTGAATTATCAGTAGCCGGTTAGTAAGCTCCTTCCCAGCGAATTCCTCTTCTTCCTTCTCTCCATCCTTATCAACGACTGCCTCATATATCATCTTACCGCCTATATAAAGCAGCAGCGCAAGAGCGATCCAGGGAATCCATTTCTGAAAGACAGAAAAAATGTTAACAAGGAAATGCACAAACATCCAGCCAAGCACAGGCATCAAACACTGAAATCCGGCAAATGTTCCGGCAATCCTAACCCTTACCTTACCCCGCATCAAAGGATTGTTAAGTCCATTAGCAACAGATACGGAAAATGCATCCATGGCAAGGCCTACCCCTAACAGGATCGAATTAACAGTAAACTCTATCATTTGTACATAACTCCCATTCATCTATTATTATAATATATTGTCTATATTTTAAATAAACCGTTGATGATCTGCTCTTTCGCTTCCGTTTCGATAAATCCTAAAACTCCCGTCACCTTATTTCAAGAAACCGTTGATGATCTGCTCTTCTGCTTCCGCCTCGGTAAGTCCTAAGGTCATAAGCTTGGTAAGCTGCTCGCCTGCGATCTTTCCGATAGCCGCCTCATGAAAAAGCTCCGCGTCAACATCATTGGCCTCAAGTCCCGGAACAGCAAGTATCCTGCCGTTATCCATAATGATAGAATCGCATTCCGTATGACCGTGGCAGGCTTTATTTCCAACAATCTTAGCCTCAAACTTCTGATATGAATTGTCCCTTGCAACCGAACGCGAAACGACATCAGCGCTGGCGCCCTCGCCATCTATGACTATATCATAAAGGCTTATAGCTCTCTGGTCACCATGAGTCATAAGACGTTCACGGACAACAAGCTTTGCACCTGCCTTAAGATTTGCAATGGTCTTTCTGTCGGTATCATCAACACCCTTTATCTGAACCATCTCCATCTCGGCATAGCTGCCCTCATCCATATATACCTCAGTCCCGGGATTTAATATTCTCTTACCCTTTCCGTTACCGGAACCGTAATGCTTTTCAACATACTTTACAGAGGCATTCTTCTCTATGAAAAACCTGTGTATTCCATCATGCTCTGAATCATCCGGTCCGCAGTTATCTATACCACAGCCGGCTACTATTACAACATCAGCGCCCTCACCGATATGGAAATCATTATACACAAGCTCCTTAAGTCCGCTCTTTGTCATAACAACAGGAATATGAACACTTTCATTCTTCGTACCGGGCTTGATGTGTATGTCCAGACCGCTGCCGTTCTCCTTAGGAATGATCTCAATATTAGAAGTTGAAACCCTGCCTGCCGACTCACCGTTAGATCGTATATTATATGCTCCCTCCGGTACCGAATGAAGATCTGCAACCTCGGAAAGCAGCCTTAACTGTATCTCATCAAATTTCATCATTACGCCTCTCCTCCTTTACGGACAACCACGCCATTCCTGCATTCCTTAACCGCCTCGGAGGTTCCGATAAGTGTCGGAAGCACCTCATCCTTAGAACCATGCTTAACAAGCTCGCCATTCCTTAGCACTGCGATCTCATCGGCAATGTTTAAAATCCTCTCCTGATGGGAAATGATAAGAATCGAGCTGTCATGTATACTCCTTCTCATTCCTTCAAATACCTCTATGAGATTTCCAAAGCTCCAAAGGTCTATACCTGCCTCCGGTTCATCAAACACCGAAAGCTTTGATCCCTTTGCCAAAACCGTGGCGATCTCTATACGCTTAAGCTCGCCGCCCGAAAGACTTGCATCTACTTCCCTGTCAATGTATTCCCTTGCACATAATCCTACTGAAGACAGATACTCACAGGCATCACCCGGAGTCAGCCTCTTTCCGGATGCTATTCTGATAAGATCAAGAACCGTTATACCTTTGAATCTGACAGGCTGCTGAAATGCATAACCAAGTCCTAATCTGGCTCTGTCTGTAATACTCTTATCGGTAATGTCCTCTCCGTTAAGAAGAATCTTACCTGATGAAGGCTTCTCTATACCTGCAATAAGTCTTGCAAGTGTAGATTTACCGCCACCGTTAGGACCTGTTATAACAACAAACTTATTATCAGGAATTATCATATTGACATTGCGGATAATTTCCTTGTTTTGCCCGTCAGCCGTTACACTAAATGATACATTCTGTAATTCCAGCATTCTACTACCTCCGATGATAATTATATAAAAAGCCGTCTACAGGCAATAATTTCCGAATACACGAAAATGCATTACTGCAGTACGTTTT
>OMSZ01000106.1 GCA_900313855.1 uncultured Eubacteriales bacterium | reverse complement strand
TCTGTTAAGGGGAGCGGACAATATTCATATTTTCGATACGCCTTTGTATCTTTCAAGAAATAAAGGTCTTTCGGGTGATCAGATCATTTTCAAAAGATTATTGGATATTTTGATAAGTATACCACTTGCGGTAATACTTATGCCGTTGTTTTTGATCATAGCTTTTCTTATTAAGGTATATGACGGTGGTCCGGTATTATATAAACAGCCAAGACTTACAATAGACGGTAAGATTTTTAATATATACAAATTTCGAAGTATGCGAATGGATTCGGAAAAATATGGAGCCCAGCTTGCTAAGAAGAATGATGACAGGGTAACTCCTGTAGGAAAAGTATTAAGAATGCTTCATTTTGATGAATTCCCACAGCTTATTAATATTATAAAGGGTGATATGTCTGTTGTAGGACCAAGACCTGAAAGACCTGAGATAGCCAAACAGTATCAGGAGATCATTCCTGAATTTGATTTCAGACTTAAGGTTAAGGCCGGACTTACGGGATATGCTCAGGTGTACGGAAAATACAATACTACACCATATGACAAGCTGAAATTGGATCTGACATATATAGAGAATTATTCTTTCTGGCTGGATATTAAGCTGATACTTCTTACCTTTAAGATTCTGTTTCAAAAGGATAATACAGAAGGAATCGACGCGACACAGATTACTGCTATCAAGAGAAAGAGGGAGTAATTTCCGGTATGAGTAAAGCATTATTAAAGGTTTTGTTCTCGGATCTTATCCGGATAATTACCTTTCCGCTCCGGCTTATGCCGGTTAAAAAAAACAGAATACTGTTTACGGGACTTACCGGCGGCAATGTATATGATTATTCCTGCAATCCCAAGTATATCTATGAATATCTAAGAGATAATCATAAGGATCAATATGAGTTTGTATGGATGGTTTCAGACCCGCTAAGGTATGGCTTTTTGAAAGAAGAAGGAGTTAAGCTTTATAAGCATTTTGCTGTTTCTTCTTTTCCTGTATTATTGACATCAAAAATAGTGGTTACCAACGGTTCGTATGCACCATGGTTTCCGTTTCGAAGGTCGCAGTATGTTATTAATACCTGGCATGGCGGAGGAGCATACAAAAAGGTCGAGAACGGGAGACCTGATGCTGATTATGCAACGAGACGAAGAGCGAAATTAACTGCGGATAATATTGATCTGTTTCTTGCAAGCTGCAGAGTGCAGGAGGAACAGATGATCAAAACCACGTATAATTATAAAGGTGAGGTTTTAAGAGCCGGTACACCTAGAAATGATAAGCTTGTAACGGGCGATACGGATCTGATGGCAGAGAAGGTCAGAGCTGCTTTTAACATACCTAAGGATGGCAGGATAGTGCTGTATGCTCCGACATACAGGAATATGAAAACCGGGGTTATACTGGATAGTGATCTTATTTTGAAAAGGCTTGAGGAAAACGGAGATAAATGGTATTTTTTGAGTCGTTACCATCGTTATCATACCGGAGAAAGCAATGTTAAGGTTATTGGGAAACGTGTAATAGTGGCAGAGGATTATCCTGATATGCAGGAATTATTAGCTTCCGCCGATCTGCTTATAACGGATTATTCATCTTGCGTATGGGATTATTCATTTTTGAACCGACCATGTGTATTATATGTTCCTGACAAGGAAGAATATAACATTAATACCGGCTTTTATGTTGGTATGGAAAGATGGCCCTTTCCGGAAACATTTACTATTGAAGAATTAGCGGATAAAGCCGCTTTATTATTAGAGGATAAGGAAAGAAATCTCCCTTATTGGAGAGGACTTAAAGGACATATAGATGAGCTTGGAAGCTATGAGAGTGGAAAGGCTTGCAGCATTGTTGCCAAAAGGATAGCTTTAGTTACATCAGAGAGTGATCCTTTGATAAGAAGGCTTGTAAAGGGGATGGTCTTTAAGGTGTTATATCCGCTTGTTTACAGACTTGCCGCTATAAGACCGGTAAAGACCAATAAAGTAATATTTGTTGAAAATCACGAGGATTATCTTACTGATAATTTTGTGAATATATATGATCGTTTATCTGATATAAGAAGTACAGACGGTAAACCTTTTGAGAGAAAGATACATTATCTTAAGGTAGCAAGCTCGGGGTGGGGAGCGATCATTAGGCGTTCCCTTCATCTGATATGGGATATGGGCAATGCAGGCTATGTTTTTCTTGATGAATCCAACAGTCTTTTCGGTGCGTTTAGGCTTAAGGAAAAGACAAAACTTATACAGCTCTGGCATGCCTGCGGCGCATTTAAAAAATGGGGCTTTTCGGTAGCGGATAAATCCTTTGGTGATGATAAAAGTACGCTTATGCGATATTCCGGACACAGGAATTATTCCCTGGTTCCTGTCAGCGGTTCTGAGGTCATATGGGCTTATGAGGAGGCATTTGGATTATCACATAAAAGAGGGATCGTTAAACCGTTAGGAGTAAGCAGAACAGATATTTATTATGATGAAAACAGAAGGAAAGAAGCTTATGAAAAGCTTGATAAATTATCTCTAAAGCTTAATGGGAGAAAAATCGTATCATATCTGCCTACATTTAGAGGAAGCATAGCAAAGGCCAAAGGCCCGAAGGAGTTTGAGCCTTTGTTTCTTAAAAGCTTTGGTGATGAAATGGTTTTTCTTATAAAAAACCATCCTTTTGTTAAAGAGCCTTTTGACATTCCGGAAAACTGCAGGGATTTTTGCATGGAGATCCATGATGAGCTTAGCATTGAAGATATGATAATGGTTTCAGACATCTGTATAACGGATTATTCGTCAGTAGTGTTTGAATATTCCCTTATGAATAAACCGATCATTTTCTATGCATTTGATGTAGATAGCTATGATCTGGAAAGAGGTTTTTATTATAAATATATGGATTTTGTTCCGGGTCCGGTGGCGTTTGATATGGAGAAGCTTTGTGAAATTATAGAGAATATTGATGATTTTGATCATGAAAGACTTAGAAGCTTTAAGGAAAGATTTATGAGCGGATGCGACGGCAAAGCAACGGAGCGCATCTTAAAGGAAATCGGAATATTGTAAAGTTATAATTATGATTATGGAGGTAAGAAAATGGAAGGAAGCAATGTTTTCGGAGTAGTACTTGCAGGCGGTGTTGGAACCCGTATGGGTAATGTGGAAAAACCCAAGCAGTTTATGGAGATTGGTGGCAAACCGATAATTATTCATACTATTGAAAAGTTTGTTATGAATCCTCAGTTTGATGAGATTCTTGTACTTTCACCAAAACAGTGGATAAAGCATACACAGGATCTTATCAAAAAGTATATACCCGGTGTTGCTAATATTGTAGTTATCAGTGGAGGCTCTACAAGAAATGAGACTATTATGAATTCAATTGCATACATTGAGGAACAGGGTAAGCTTAATGATGATACGATAATAGTA
>OMSZ01000005.1 GCA_900313855.1 uncultured Eubacteriales bacterium | reverse complement strand
GATCTGGAAAAGAAAAGAGTAGAATGCGCAATCATGATAAAAGCAGCATTAGCTTAAAGAAGGAGAGTAAGAGCAAAATGAGAAAGTCAAAGAGAAACAGTGTGCTTACTATATTAGTGTTCTTGTGCGCACTGGCTTTAGGTGCATTTACAACCGTACAGGGACTCGGTAAGCACCACATTGGAAAAGCAGAGAACATTGTGTTAGGTCTGGATCTTGCAGGAGGTGTCAGTATAACCTATAGAATTACTGATGAGAATCCTACTGCGCAGGAGATCAGTGATACCAAGACAAGATTACAGCAGCGTGCTGATGTATATTCTACAGACAGTAGTGTATATCAGGAGGGAACAGACCGTTTCAGTATAGAGATTCCGGGTGTTTCGGATGCTAATAAGATCCTGCAGGATCTTGGTAAGCCGGGTGCGCTGGAATTCATGGATGAAGAAAATTATCAGAAGTTTGCGGCCGGAGAGGAATACGAGACCGTGCTTACAGGTTCTGATGTCAAGAATGCCGCTGCAGCAATTGATAATTCAGGCGCTGTTCAGGAATATATCGTTCAGTTGGCATTTACCGACGAGGGAACTAAGAAGTTCGCAGATGCAACAACGGCTAATGTAGGAAAACGTATTTACATCATATATGACGGTGAGGTTGCTTCCGCACCTACAGTTCAGACAGCGATCACAGGTGGTAGTGCGGTGATCAATGGTATGGAGGATGACGAGGAGGCTCAGAAGCTTGCCGAGACAATCCGTATCGGTGCTTTGCCGCTTTCTTTGGAAGAGCTTCGTTCTAACGAGGTTGGAGCAACACTTGGTCAGGATGCTTTGGCTACAACTCTTAAAGCCGGTGCTATCGGTATGGGACTTGTTGCAATAATCATGATCGTATTATATCTGCTTCCGGGTTTTGTTGCAGTACTTGCACTTTGTGCCTATGTTGTGCTGATGCTTCTTTGTCTTAACGGTTTCAATGCCAGCCTTACACTTCCGGGTCTTGCCGGTATCGTGCTTTCAATCGGTATGGCGGTTGATGCCAACGTTATCATTTTCACACGTATCAAAGAGGAGCTTGGTGCAGGCGCTACGGTCAAATCTGCAATTGATTCCGGATTTAACAAAGCAGCTTCCGCAATTCTTGATTCGAATATAACAACTCTTATTGCAGCAGTTGTTCTTTATATAATGGGTATCGGTTCTATTAAGGGATTTGCTCTTACACTTGGAATTGGTATCGTGCTTTCAATGTTTACAGCTCTTTTTGTTACAAAACATCTTCTTAAAGCTTTATATACATTGGGTGCTCAGAATCCGAAATTATACGGTTATAAGAAAGAGCCTAAGGTTTCCGGATTTGTTAAGCTTTCCAAGGTAACATTTACTATTTCGATCATTGCCGTACTTGCAGGTCTTATAGCTCTTCCGATATTCAAGAGTAAGACAGGATCAACCCTTAACTTCAGTCTTGAGTTTACGGGTGGTACTTCAATGACAGTTGATTTTAAGGATCATTATGATCTTTCTAAGGCTGAGAGCGATATTGTACCGGTTATCTGTGAGGCTGCAGGAATTTCTGATGCTGAGGTTCAGGTTCAGAACGTTCAGAACAGTAATGAGATAGTATTCAAGACTCCTGAGCTTAAGGTTGAGCAGCGTGATGCTGTTGAGACTGCATTAGAGGACAAGTTCAAGGTTAAGGAATTCAATGTTGAGAATATCAGCTCGACAATAAGTGGAGAGATGCAGAGAAATGCTATCGTATCCGTAGTTATTGCTACAATCCTTATGCTTATATACATTGCATTCAGATTCAGTGATGTCAAGTTTGGTGCAGCTGCTGTCGTAGCGCTCCTTCATGACGTTTTGGTAGTATTTGCGGTTTATTCGATCGGAAGACTTTCGGTTGGTAATACATTTATCGCATGTATGCTTACAATCGTCGGTTATTCTATCAATGCGACGATCATTATCTTCGACCGTATACGTGAGAACTTAGTTCTTATGAACGGCAAGGGCGAGACATATGAGAATATAGTTAATACGTCGATTTCACAGACGTTGACACGAAGTATATATACAACACTTACAACCTTTGTAATGATCTTCATGTTGTATCTTATGGGTGTTACTTCAATTAAGGATTTCGCACTTACACTTATGTGCGGACTTATCTGTGGTGCTTATTCTTCTGTATGTGTTACAGGTCCGTTATGGTATATGTTTAAGACCAAGGCAGGCAAGAATGAGAAGAATGCCGGAGCTAAGAAGCAGTCCGGAAAGAAGACCAAAAAAGCCTGAAACAGAGTAATTCAAAAGGGCGTGGCATATGTCATGCCCTTATTCTTTATATAAATGCTAAGGATCATTTTAAGATATAATGGAGTAGGATATGTCAGAAAAGAAATGGATAATCAGAGCAAAGAGAGCAGACTTCTATGCTCTTGGTGAGAAATTTCATATTGATCCCGTAGTAGCAAGATTATTGGTAAACCGTGATATTGCAGAAGAGGATTTTGAAGAATTTCTTCATCCGGAAGAGGCGAAGTTTCATGATCCCTATCTGATAGAGGATATGAATCAGGCGGTAAGAGTCGTCATTCATGGGATTGAAGAAGGTCATAAGATGAGAATTATATCTGATTATGACGTTGACGGCGTGATGTCAAATTATATTCTGTACACAGGTTTAAGAAGAATTGGAGCAGATGTGGATTATGTTATACCGCATCGTGTGCGGGACGGCTATGGTATCAGTGACGAGATAGTGAATAATGCGATAAATGATGGAATATCTACGATAATCACATGCGATAACGGTATTGCCGCTTATGATGCGGTCAAAAAAGCCAAGGATGCCGGAATCGCAGTTGTCGTTACGGATCACCATCAGGTGCCGTTTAACATGGAAAACGGGGAGAAGCAGTATATTCTTCCTCCTGCAGACGCGATACTTAATTCAAAGAAGGAAACCTGCAATTATCCTTATAAGGAGTTGTGCGGTGCAGGAGTGGCATACAAATTTGTTGAGTGTCTCTATGATAAAAGGGGAATTCCTGTTGAAGAGCTGCTTCCGTTTATCGATTTTGTAGCTATCGCAACGATATGTGATGTGGTTCCGCTTACAGGAGAGAACAGAACGTTTGTTGTTAAGGGGCTTCCCAGACTTCGTCTGTCAGAAAATGAAGGCATCAGGGCACTTATCAGAGTTAATGAGCTTTCTGATCATACGATCAATGCCGGACATGTGGGATTTAGGATCGGGCCCTGCATCAATGCGTCCGGAAGATTAGAAAGCGCAGAGCTTTCCATGCAGCTGTTCTTAGAAGAGAATGGTGAGGCAGCATTTTCTAAGGCAGAGGAACTGAAAGCAATAAATGATGAGAGAAAGCTTTTGACTATTCAGGGTGTAGATAAGGCTTCTGAGCTTATCAATGAGTGTATAAATGATAAGGTTTATGTGATATATATTCCTGATTGCCATGAAAGTCTTGCCGGAATAATCGCCGGCAGGTTAAGAGAAAGATATGAAAGACCGGTCTTTGTTTTGACTGACAGTGAAGATCCGGCGGTGCTTAAGGGCTCGGGACGTTCAACAGATGAATATCATAT
>OMSZ01000169.1 GCA_900313855.1 uncultured Eubacteriales bacterium | reverse complement strand
CCGCCTGCTATGATCCATGCTTCAGCTCCTGTGTAAAGATCCGGATATGGCGTCCAGAAGTTGGTTGCAACCGGAAGCTTTGGCATAGCCTTCTCTGTCTTCTTACATTCAACATCGTTGATGATAAGACGGAAACGGTTACCAAGATCGACCATGGATACCGCAATTCCTCTTCCCTCCTTAGAGGTAAATACAAGTCTTGCAGGATCTTCTCTGTCACCCATAGACAAAGGCTTAACCCTGACGCTTATAGGACCGTCGGCAATCGAAGGGCAAACCTCCAACATATGTGCCTCCAATATTCCTTCTTTACCGCGGACGAGATTGTATGTATAGTCCTCCATCATTGAAGTACCCTTGGCATCCTTCTTGCCCTCTGTCATGATCTTCATAAGTCTGACCATTGCGGCAACCTTCCAGTCACCCTCGGCACCAAAGCCGTAGCCCTTTTCCATAAGTCTCTGTATTGCAAGTCCGGGCAGCTGCTTCAATGCTCCAAGATCCCCGAAGTGGGTAACTATTGCCTGATAATCATTCTCCTCAAGGAAGCGTTCAAAACCAATCTCGATCTTCGCCTGAACGGCAACGTGTTTCCTGAATTCATCAGGATCTCTTCCATCAAGTATCATATTGTATTTCTCGTAATACTCATCAAGCAGCGCGTTGACATCTCCTTCAGAAACAGCCTCAACACTCTCGATTATGCTGTTAACCGGATACGCGTCTATCTCCCAACCGAACTTGATCTGTGCTTCGACCTTGTCACCTTCCGTAACGGCAACATTTCGCATATTATCCGCAACACGCATTACACGGATATGACTTGATTCAATCGCGCCTACCGCTGTTCTCATCCATGATGCGATCTTTTCCCTTACAACCTGATCCTTCCAATAGCCGACAACGACCTTGCGCTCGATCCTCATACGGCTTACTATATGCCCGTATTCACGATCACCGTGTGCTGCCTGATTCTCATTCATAAAATCCATATCAATAGTATCATATGGTATTTCTTCATTATATTGGGTATGCAGATGCAGAAGCGGCTTCCTGTATTCCTGAAGCCCTAATATCCAGGATTTTGCCGGCGAAAAGGTATGCATCCAGGTGATGATCCCGGCACACTCCTCATCACCGTTAGCTTCGTTAAATGTCTGACGTATCAGCTGATTAGTAATAAGAACCGGTTTCCATACAACCTCATAAGGCAGAACGCCCGAACGGTTTAACTCATCAACGATCTCCTTAGAATGAGCTGCAACATGCTCTAAAACCTCATCCCCGTATAGATCCTGCGAACCGGTACAAAACCAGAATTTGTACGCTTTCTTTCTGATCAATTTCATTCCCTCCTTGTCGTAATATATCTAAACTACATAATATGATTATAGGACCAAGTGGAAAATCATAAAAGTTGTTTTTATACGAACAATTTATGAAATGTTATGAAGTTTTGATTTAAAACAGAAAAAGTGAATTATCTTTACACATATATTCAACAGACACTTCTTTGCCTGCTAATGTTAAATTTCCCAGGCAGCAATAAGAAAAAAGAAGAAAAATATTGAGTTAACCTACTGAAAATGATATAATCCTTTCTGTATGCAAACACACATTTACAAACAAGATAAGGAGAATTACCAATGGGAAAATATTTTAACCCTGAAATCGAGACAATGCCGGTTGAGGAGATAAAGAAGCTCCAGAGTGAGCGTTTAAAGGAGCAGGTTAAGCACGTCTATAAAAATATAGCTTTCTACCGTGAAAGAATGGACGATGCAGGAGTAAAGCCTGAGGATATCAATGGGATAGAGGATCTTCACAAGCTTCCGTTTATCACAAAGGACGATCTTAGAGACCAGTACCCCTATGGACTTTTAGGCGTACCGCTTAATGATGTTGTCAGGATTCACTCAACGAGTGGAACCACAGGAAGACGCGTTGTTTCTTTCTATACTCAGGAGGATATTGATATATGGGATACCTGCTGTGCCAGAGCATTAGTTGCAGCAGGCGCAACCACAGAAGATGTTGTTCAGGTAAGCTACGGCTTCGGTCTGTTTACAGGCGGTGCCGGATTAAATGGCGGCTCACACAAATTAGGCTGTCTCACGATCCCTATGTCTTCAGGCAACACCGACCGCCAGATACAGTTCATGGCAGATCTTGGTTCTACCGTCCTTTGCTGTACTCCCTCATATGCAGCATTTCTTGGAGAGAGCATCAAGGAGCGTGGTGTTAAGGATCAGCTCAAATTGAAAGCAGGTATCTTCGGTGCCGAGTCATGGACCGAAGAGATGCGTCATAATATAGAAGAGACACTCGGAATCAAGGCTTATGATATATACGGCCTTACGGAAATCTCAGGTCCGGGCGTTTCATACGAGTGCGAGGAGCAGCGCGGTATGCATGTCAATGAGGATCATTTCATTGCTGAGATCATCAATCCTCAGACCGGCGAGGTTCTTCCGGAGGGCGAGAAGGGAGAGCTTGTATTCACCTGCATAACAAAGAAAGGATTCCCTCTTCTTCGCTACAGAACCCGTGATATCTGTGTTCTTTCAAGAGAAAAATGTTCCTGCGGACGCACTCACATCCGTATGAGCAAGCCGCTTGGAAGAAGTGATGACATGATGGTTGTTAAGGGAGTAAATGTATTCCCGTCACAGATAGAAACCGTACTTATCAACAAGGGCTACGAGGCTAATTATCAGCTTCTTGTTGACCGTGTAGGCAACAGCGATACCATAGACTGTGATGTTGAATGGTTACCGGATAATCCGCCTGCAGATGATGCTGATAAGGCAGCCCGCGAGAAGAAATTAGTATCCGCATTAAAATCAATGCTCGGAATCGTAGTAGGCGTCCACTTGGTTGAGCCTAAGACAATACCGAGAAGTGAGGGTAAGGCGGTCAGAATAATTGACAAACGATCACTTTACGAGGAAAGCCAGTTCAAAAAGTAATAAAACAACTTTTATATCAATAAATGACAAAAGATACGCTTAACAAAGTCGCGCAAACAGGAGGGGTTACAACATGGTTATAGATTGTCCGGCTTGTGGTGCCGGTCTTATGTATGATCCGGCTACGGGTAAACTGAAATGCGAAGCCTGCGAGAGTCTTTTCTCAACCAAAGAGCTTGAAGCTGAATTACAAAGACGCGGTGAAAAGGAGCTTGAAAGAGAGGCAAAGCTTAGAGGAGAAGAATTTCGTTCATCAGAAGAAGCTCCAATG
>OMSZ01000337.1 GCA_900313855.1 uncultured Eubacteriales bacterium | reverse complement strand
GTTATAATTGTAAACCATACCAATTTATGCTAATATGATTAAAATGAGCAAAAGAGTTAATTATGTGCTTGCACGAATAATTAACACTTTTGAGAATGCCCACACGGAGCCTTTAGGCGACGTGAAAAAATGAACAAAGGTGTTAATTTTATAAATGCGAAAGGAATAATACTATGTTTGGTGATAAGAATAAAAGAGAAGCCCTTCAGGCACAGGAATCAATAGAAAAAATCAAATTAATACGTATGTTACTGATATTATTTGCCCTTCTTGTGATAACAATCGTAGGTCTTATAATCGTTCTTCGTATTATTTCTTCTACAAAAAAAGAACCTGAGCTTAATCTTACAGGTTCCATAATCAACCAGCAGTTAGCCAACTGCAGTAATCTTACAACCGCAGAGCTTACATATAACGGTCTTATTCGTTTTTCCGAGGGTGATATTCCCCTTATCAACAAAAACAGCTTTTCCATGATCTATACAGCGACAGCTAAGGCCGGTATAGACGTATCCAAAGCAGAGACCACTATAACAGATACAGATATCATAATCCTGTTACCCGCATGCGAGATTCAGGAGATAAATGTAGACACCGACTCTTTGGAATTCTTTGATGAGCACACATCACTTTTCAATCCTTCGGAAAAGACTGACGTAGTTACCGCTATGAAGTATGCGAGAGAAGATGTTGAAGCCAAAGCAGATCTTAACAGTCTGATGGAGCGTGCCAAAAGCCAATCCGAGCTTATCATCAACGGACTCATCAAGCCTGTTTCAGAAGGTCGTAATATTATAATAAGATATCAGGAAAGCAGCAATTCTTCCGACAATTCAGGTATTTGACAACCTGGTATGCATTATGCTTACCATGTTGCAGATGCCTTACTCACAACTTAAAAGACGCCTTATTCACAACCTTGCAGGCACCTTGCTTACATTAGCTTTAACCTCACCTCTTACTCCTCAGGCGTCTTGCCGTCTGCAATCTCCTTCATGGCAGCATAGGTGTTCTGCGCACATTCCTCAAGACTCATTTTATCAAAAAGATATTCATCAGCCTCACTTTTGAACACATCTATTATCTTCTCATTTTCCATATTGGGAATCATAAGATAAAGCTCCTCCTGATGCTCCATCATTTCCTGCATAGCCTTATATTCATTGGTATCAAACAAGCCCTCACCTTCAAGCGCTTTAACCGCCGCATCACTTACCGGAACTCCCTTCTCGGTCTTTTGCAGTCTGGCCATAGCAGGATCATTTAACAGGTAATTGAGAAGCATTGCAGCTTCTTTAGGGTGAGCCGTCTCCGCACTGATCGCCCACATGGTAGCAGGCTTAATATACCAGCCCGAATACTTTGCACCTGAAGCTTTAGGATATGCTGCTCTGGTAACCTTAGCGCCGGTCTCCGCAAGCCCGTCACAATATATCTTGGTATCACTGATCCAGCACATAGTGCCGGCAATTTCTCCAGACATATATTTATTCCTGTCAAAAACATCTATAGGACACAGTGCATGCTCGTCAATCATCTCTTTGTAAAACTCAAGAATATGCGCAAGATCGTCAGCATCAATATTAAGGCTTCCATCCTCCTTAAAAACCTTCTCACCATATGTCTGTTCATAATATGCAACCAGCATCAGAAAAAGCTGTTTTTTGCTCATGCCAAGAACATACAGATCATGTTCCGCCAAGACCTTACCCATATCAATAATATCATCCCACGTCTTAGGAACCGTTAATCCATATTTATCAAGAACATCCTGATTATAATAAAATGTATGTGTATTCATGGCAATGGGCAAAGCGTTAAGCTTACCGTTCTTGATACCATAAGCCAATTCATCTTCAGTGAAATTATTAAGATCAATATAGTCGCTAAGCTCATTAAGATCATAAAAACCTTTTCCATCATTAGAGTACTCTTCAAGCCAGGCGTAATTGATCTGCATCACATCAGCCTCTGTGTGAGATTCCATCCATACCTTAGTACGTTTCTCATAGCCGCTCCATTCACCATATCTGTATTCAACATTAATATCAGGATTATTCTCTTTAAAAATGTCAATACCCTCCATGGTATACTTATGTCTGGAATCATTGCCCCACCATGACATTTTAATACCTGTCTCGTCGTTTCTTTTCTTGACACTCTCCTGTTCAATACCACTACTGTTCCTGATTATCACCACTGTAACCAATACTGCCATCGCAATGATCATCACTATGAAAAACAATCTCTCTCTTCTGTATCGATTCATAAAAATCACCCCATGCAAAATCCATAAGCACCGTTATGGTTCTTATACTCTGCTCAATATACATTATAATAAAATTCAATCTTTACATATCTGCTTTATAGAAGGTATAGCGTGATTTACCACTGTGTTTTGATTCATAAAGCGCCTTGTCGGCATTATTAAACACTTCCGAATAATCGTTATCATAAGGCTCTGCAATATATACGCCTGCACTTATTGATACGTTGCATTGTACTCTTTCCACTTCGAATTCCTCAGTAAATGCTTCCATAACCTTATCCATCTGACTCGTAACAGCCTCAACCACTTCTTCTCTCGGAATATCTATACATTCCGTATAAAGAGCAAATTCATCTCCACCCATACGTCCTATCATTGTCTGGGTATCATAAAGTCTGCGAAGCAACCTGCCGACACGGATAATAACCTGGTCTCCATAAGAATGCCCTAATTTATCATTGACCTGCTTGAAATTATCCATATCCAACATCACAAATACACAATATCTGTTATCTGCGGGATTTGTCAGTCTGGCTTCCACAGCCTCCTGAAAGGTCGCCTTATTCATAACTCCGGAAAGCTTATCGATCGCCGCCCTTTCCTGAAGGGAGGAAACCATACCATCCATAGGTCTTGACAGCCTGATCACTATAAATAACCCTACGAACATAAAAAGCGCTGCCAGACATCCGGATACTCTTATCGTAAAACTCTTTAACGCTTCATTCTCCGAAAGTATTTTCCTGGTCGGTACGGAACAGATCACACGCCAATTATTGCTGCACACATTAACATTTATCAGATATTCGTCTGTAATGATACTGGTACTGATATTGTGATCCTCTTTATTATTATCATCCAGATCCATCCGTTTGAGCTCATTCGCTATTTTTTCGGAAAGCATTTGTCCAATCTCATCCGAAACCGAAGAAAAAACTATTTTGCCACTATCATCTATCATCCTGATCCTCATATCGTCAAGCTGTTCAGGATAAATGAAAACCGATGATAACTCTCTTGTGTATATCGATGACACTAATATCGCATTCGGATTAAGTCTCTTGATATAGTACATACGGTCAGTATTCCCGTTAATACCAAAGCACCAGCCGTCATTCTTCATATCATTAACAATATATCCCGAGAAAACCTCATACATCCCACCATCCGGGAACAGATCCTGGGTTCCGTGTGATATCCATCCAACCTTATGATCATCAGAATAAATGATCCCAAAATCCGAATAGTTTTCCATCAAACCGATATCTACAATTCTGTTCTTAATATTCTCCTCACTTTTGACCTTATCATATTCCTCTATAGTGGAATCCGTCTCATCATAGAGATAGTAATCCTCGTCGGAAAACATAAGCGTAGATACCGTTTCCATTCGTTGAAAATATGAATTGATATTAAGCTCTAACTGCCTGCCGTTTGCCGCAATAAGCTCAGATACGTTTTCTCTCATAGCCGCACCCGAACGTTTGAGGATAACATAATCCAAAAAAGCAGTAACTATTAATATCAACGCCGAAAGAACCGCTAATATTTCTATCTGGAACAAACGAAACCGTTCACCTGAATTGTCTCTTCCTACCTTCTTCTTATCCATCTTCTTATCCTTTATAAACTCAAGACGCCTAGACCTATTAAGCCTAGGCAGTCCTTTATCACATTTCTTAAAATAATATCAGTTATCTTCTATGCTAAAGCTGTCATCATCAAAGCATATGATAAGATCAACAGCCTGATCCTCAACAAACAAAGGAACTCTGTACATATGCTCATTACCATGAATGATAGTATGGTTTTTCTTCATGATCGGCGACTCAACTATCAGGTTGATATTCCTCTCACTAAGACCTGTTGCAAAAAGACCGTTATTACAGTTCATAAATTCATTAGCTGCATCTAACATATCTATACCGTCCAAATCACTCTCGGTAGTAAATGTAGTACTTGCAAAGCCTCTTGCAACCTTTGCGATCCCTTCTTCCTCTCCGCACAAAGCGGTATAGAAACGGTATTCTCCAACTATATGCTGAGTAGCACAAAGCGATGCCTCATACTTTGTTATCTTCTCTATCTTCTCCATTCTGAAAAATCTGTCCACGAACCTGACAATATTCCTTGATGTAAGAAGTATATAATTCTTGATATATGTAGGTATGTCACCATTTTTAAGAAAAATAGGAATTATACGGTCAACATCACCTGTCTTTATCGCCTCAAGATCCAAAGCGGTAAGACCCTTTGCCTTACGGTAATTGATAAGCTCTTCCCTGATCTTATCCATTGAAAGCAGATTATTCTCAAGAAGCGCCTGAATAAAGAGCAGATATGAATCACCCTGACGGTCAAGAAGATCAGTAACATCCGCATCCATAAGATAACCCTTCTCAACAGCTATATCACCAAAGCGCTTGTCCTCCTGCTGCTGTAAAAGATTGACCTCCTTAGTCTGCTCCTCCGTCATAAGACCGGTCTCTATAGCAAGAAGTCCCATCTGCACCTTGCTGTTCTTGGTATTCTCTACCAGTCCGCTATACTGTTCCCCCGTAATAATCCCCTGATCCATCAGATATTTCCCAAAATATATACCAAACATAGCACACCTTCTCTCTTAAATATTATATTATCAATAAACCGCTTAATTGCTTAATCCCCCCACAATCTCACAAATCTATTGTAATTATACATTCAATTATGCAATAATGCAACACTTCCTCTATGCCAATTTCTCCTCATTAAAGGAAGCTCCTATCTCTGTCCATTTACTCTCAAATTCCTCAAGTGACATAGGTTTTGCAAAATAATAGCCCTGAAACATATAACACCCAAGCTCTATCATCTTTTCAAGCTGTTCACGCGTCTCTACCCCCTCTGTAATTACACGCATGGCAAGCCTGTCCGACATATCGATAACCGTTCCCAATATATCCTCACTTCGTTTGCTGTTCTGAGTCTCCTGAAGAAATTCCTTATCAATCTTTAATACATCCGCATTGATATCCTTTAACAGACTAAGTGATGAATAACCCTTGCCGAAATCATCTATCTCAATATCAAAGCCCTCATCATGAAGGCGGTTGACAAGCGCTAACTGCTTTATCGCATCCTGCATTAAGATAGTTTCGGTAATCTCTAATTTCAGTTTCTTTTTGTCCAGATCATATTTGTCCACCAGATCATGAATAAACTGATATACATCCATGTAGAAAAAGTCCTTAGGTGATATATTAATGGAAATATAAAGATTTTCCTTATCAGTACCCTTCCATGAGGCTAAAGTCTTAGCCGCCTCCTCCCAGATATACTTATCAAGATCTGTGATAAGATCGGTACGCTCCAATACATCCAAAAAATCTCCGGGTGAAACTATTTCATTATCCGGTCTTATCCATCTTACTAACGCCTCCGCGCCCTTAACCTCTCCTTTGTTAGAAACCTGAGGCTGCAGGAACATATGGAACTCACGATCCAGCAAAGCCCGCTTAAAATCTGTTATGATCTGCTGTTCATTTAGAAGTCTCGCCATAAGATTTTCGTCAAATTCTATCATGCGGCGTTCGCTGCTGCCTTTGATCGTAGAAAGAGCAAGATGAGCACGATCAACCATAGCCGAAACCATTACGTTCTTATCGGTCACATTATAAACTCCGCCCTGAATATGTAGATGAAACTGAGGACTGTTAATAAGTCCCGGCAATTCCTTAGATGCTGATATAGTAAATGTAGAATCATAATGATCCTTGTGAATACAGACAGCAAACAGGTCGCCTCGAAGTCTGGCACACACCTCGCCCTCCTCACATTTTGACTCAATAAGTCCGGCAACCTTTACAAGAACTTCATCACCCTTATCCTCGCCAAAAAGATCATTTACAAGCTTAAAGCTCATAATATCATATACGATCACAACCCATTCTTTATCCGGCTGTGAATCTATCGCTGCCCTTGACTCATAGAAGAACCCGTCCCAGTTATAAAGACCTGTGAGCGGATCCACCATAACCTTATCCTCTTTTATCTCAAGACGATGACCATCCTTGACTATTTCAAGAACATCATCTTCACTGTTTTCAATCCTGGTAATACACTCTAACGCACATCTTACCTCTGAACCGTTAGCCAATGAAAAGTCTACCGGAAACATAACAATATGAAATATCTTTCCGTCTATTATCTCTGTTCTTTCAACTCTTTTTCCCTCTTTACATGCCATAAAGCTGTCACATTCAGAACAGTTTTTTCTATTATCAGATATCTTAGGACAGAAGTCCTCCTTCCTCAATTCTCCCGAAGAACCCAAAACCCATTCATTATCGCCCTCCGGATCGACTATCCTTACAATGTCATACATAAGCGACATCTGTTTCATAAGTGCAGTCAGCTCATCAGCACTATAATGTATCACGTTCATACATATTCTCCAATCTTACTAAAACTTCAATACCCGCCTATTAAGTCTTTCGGCGGGATTCAGTCAAGACTCGCTCGCGAGTCTTGCGCGCCGGATTCGGGTCTGCTTTAGCAGACTCACTTCCTATTCGAATCCGTGCGCATCCC
>OMSZ01000001.1 GCA_900313855.1 uncultured Eubacteriales bacterium | reverse complement strand
CGGGGAAAGGTATGATATTATCGTATGTAATCCTCCGTATATCGAAAGCAGGGTTGTGGATACACTTATGCCGGAGGTAAAGGAATATGAGCCAAGACTTGCGCTTGACGGCGGAGATGACGGTCTTGACTTTTATAAGTCGATTTTATCTGTTGCTAAAAATTATATATCTGATAAGGGTTATATATTCTTTGAGATCGGGTATGATCAGGGTGAGAGTGTATCAAGGCTTATGCGGGAGGCAGGCTTTATGGATACGACTGTGAGAAAGGACTATGCCGAGATGGACCGCGTAGTATACGGACATTTGTAGCTTATTTGCTATAATGATATGGGTCAATAATACCGTACTATTACAGGAGGTATTAATAAAACGCAGTTTAAATTAAGGAGAATAATCATGTTTGACAAATTAGAAGATATATTGGCGCGTTATGAATCAGTCTTAGAGCAGTTATCTGATCAGAGTGTTATTAATGATCAGGAGAGATATACAGCTCTTATGAAGGAACAGAGCGAGCTTGCTCCGATCGCAGATAAATATAAGGAATACCTTGCTGCCAAGCAGGCAATAGAGGACAGCCTTGCCATGCTCGAGGAAGAAAAGGATGAGGAGATGCGCGAGCTTGCCAAGGAGGAATTAAATGATTCCAAGGAAAAGGTTGTAAGAATCGAGCAGGAGTTAAAGATTTTATTGCTTCCAAAGGATCCTAATGATGAAAAGAATGTTATCGTCGAGCTTCGTGCGGGAGCCGGCGGAGATGAGTCGGCGCTTTTTGCAGCTGAGATATTCCGAATGTATCAGAAATATGCAGATAAAATGCATTGGAGGACTGAGCTTATCAGCCTTAATGAGAATGGTATAGGTGGATTTAAGGAGTGCTCATTTATGATCAATGGAAAGGGAGCATTTTCACGTTTGAAATATGAAAGCGGAGTTCACCGTGTTCAGCGTGTGCCGGAGACTGAGTCAGGCGGAAGGATCCATACTTCAACAATGACTGTAGCGATCATGCCGGAGGCAGAGGAGGTTGATTTTGAGCTTGACCTTAATGACTGTAAATTCGATGTTTTCCGTGCGTCAGGTAATGGTGGACAGTGTGTCAACACTACTGATTCGGCGGTTCGTCTTACACATATTCCGACCGGTATAGTCATATCCTGTCAGGATGAAAAGAGTCAGCTTAAGAATAAGGATAAGGCGCTTAAGGTTTTACGCGCGAAGCTATATGACATGGAGCTTCAAAAGGCTCACGATGCGGAAGCTGAGCTTAGAAAGAGTCAGGTGGGAACGGGTGACAGATCAGAGAAGATCAGAACCTATAATTTTCCACAGGGAAGAGTTACGGATCATAGAATAAAGCTTACACTGCACAAACTTGATCAGGTAATGGATGGAGATCTTGATGAGATAATCGATAGTCTAACTGCTGCCGACCAGGCTGCAAAGCTTGCAAAGATGAACGAAGCATGATGATAATCGGAAAGAAGGATAGATAAGTGAAGGAATGGATGAAAAATATCAGACAGGTAGAGCCCTATGTTCCGGGTGAACAGCCTAAGGATACTGATGTTATAAAACTTAATACTAACGAGAATCCGTATCCGCCTTCTCCTAAGGTGGTTAATAAGAAGCTTGATCTGGAGAAGCTGCGTATATATTCTGACCCGGAGGTTACAAAGCTTGTTAATGCTTTGGCAAGGTATCACGGTTTGTCAGATGATCAGGTTTTTGTAGGCGTCGGTTCTGATGATGTGCTTGCGATGTCGTTTATGACATTTTTTAATTCGGATAAACCGATACTGTTTCCTGATATAACCTACAGCTTTTATGATGTGTGGGCGGAGCTTTTCAGGATACCATATGAGACAAAAGCATTAAATGATGATTTTGAAATTGTTCCAGAGGATTATTTTGGTGAAAATGGAGGAGTTGTTTTCCCTAATCCCAATGCGCCTACCTGCGTATATATGCCGCTTGATAATGTTAAGAGGATACTTGATAATAACAGAGATGTTGTTGTTATAGTTGATGAGGCATATGTTGATTATGCGGAGGAAAGTGCGCTTTCATTATTGGAGGAATATGATAACCTGCTGATCGTAAGAACATTTTCCAAATCAAGATCAATGGCTGGAATGCGTATCGGTTACGCAATGGGTAATCCGGAGCTTATCCATGCGCTTAACAACGTGAAGTTCTCATTTAATTCGTATACAATGAACTATCTTTCCATTGAGCTTGGTGTGTGCAGCGTTGAAGATGACGAATATTTCAAGGCAATGATAGAGAAGGTTAAGAATACGAGAGAGTGGTTTACGAATGAGCTTACAAGGCTTGGCTTCACATATCCGAAGACTTCGACGAATTTCGTGTTCGCGACACATGAAAGGATCAGTGCAAAGGAGCTGTTTGAGGCTGCAAAAAAGGAGAAGATATATCTTAGATATTTCAATAAGCCAAGGATAGATAATTATCTGCGCATCACGATAGGAACCGATGATCAGATGAAAAAGCTTATAAGCTTTTTTGAAAAAAAGTTAAAATAATATTGACTAATCTTAAGAAATCCTATATAGTATACATACTTTCATAGGATTTCTTTTTTAATTTCATTTATCAATAATCTTTTTAACACACTATTTCTGTGTGTTTTTTCACACGACTAATTTAATAATTATCCTATAACTTCTTTTTCTATGCGCAAAGCAATGTTTAGTTTTATTTTGCTTAGAACTTAACTGAAATTTTAATCAAAGAAAAAGGAGATATTATAATGAATTACAACGAATTTCTTAAATATGTAGAGGAAAACCTTGCAGACTGTTATCAGGAAACTATGGTATCTGAGTATATTGATAACGAGATCAAAAGACGTGATCTTGCTGATGAGCTATCGGATAATGCGATAGATGATATTGAGCTGTTAAGATTAAGGCAGGAGGCGTTGAAAAAGTACGATGAATTTGATGTATCACTTCATAAGGTGCTTAAGAATAACGGTGTGGTATTAGACGCTGTGTCTATATATCAAAAGGGTGAGCAGATAAGCCCCAATATTTATCTTAAGCCTTTTTATGACGGTTATCTTATTGGCAAGCCGATGGATTTCATAATGTCGGAAATAGTGTTCCAATACAGGAATGAAAAGCAGGAGTCGGATTTTGACTTTGTGGATATGAAAAATTATGAGGAGATTAAAGGCAATATCATAATTAGAATAGTTAATTATGAAATGAACAAAAAGCTGCTTAAGGATTGCCCTTACAAAAAATATCTTGATATGGCTGTTACTTTTCGTTATGTTGTTAACGACAGCTTACTGGGTATTGCGACTATTCTGATCTCCAATAAGGAGTTTGAATGCTTTAATGTAAGCGTTGATGAGTTATATCAGTTAGCGCTTTTTAATACTATGGAAAAATTCCCATGGTCAATGATACCGCTGTCAAAGTTTATATATGACTGTTTTGATGAGCACATGATGGAAAAGCTTTCCGAGGATGTTGTAAATGAGCTGAAAAGCATTGAGAATGAGAACATAGGCGTTAACATTTATATACTTACTAATTCAACAAAGGCTTTCGGTTCAGCCTGTATGATGTATGATAATGTAATCTCTAATTTTGCCAAGGTGCAGGATGCGAATGTTTATATTCTTCCTTCAAGTGTTCATGAGGTCATGTTAGTTCCCGAGGATGAGAATACCGATCCGGTTTTTTTTACGGAGCTTTTGCAGAATGCTAACCGTTCTTCGGTTGGACTTATTGATCTCTTGTCAGATAATATATATTATTTTGACAGGCACAAAAATGAAATGACTATATTTAATGTATAAAATCAGCTACATACTTTATTTTATTCAGAAATAATAAATTGACTTGTTTTTTATTGACAAGAAATCAATTATCCCATACAATTATCATATATGGGTAGTACAATATAATAACATTAGTGGTCATATTGTACGATTGTGAAGATCATTTATACGGATGTATTTGGTTATAGTATAATATGTGTCGGTTTATGCTTCACATTTATGGGGGTTATTATTATGAATAACAATTTTATCAACAGAAAAGACAGAATCATCGCGTCAGCCATAGAGATAATCAGTGAAGCAGGATTTGCTTCCCTGACTACAAAGACTCTCGCTATGAAGGAGAATATGTCGGAATCTTTGCTCTATAGATATTTTGGTGGCATAGAAGAGGTTTTGGTGGAGGTTGTGGAGGTCTTTACCAAGTTTGACAAGGGTATTATCAATACCATTGACGCTAAGGATATTTCACATCTTGATAGAGTGGTCGAGTTTATCAAAACACTGGCAACCAATTATACCGGTTATCCGGAACTTGCAGGCATAGCGCTTAACTATGAGGTATTTCTTCATAATGTCAATACCAGAGATATGATGGCTGAGTGTCTGACCAGCAGAAGGAATTTTCTGTTAAAGGAGCTTCAGGCTGCTATAGATAATGATGAGCTTGATTCGGATTTTACTGCTGAAGAGTTAAGTAATATGATATTGGGAACACTTAATCGGGATCTGCTTAACAGAAGGCTTATGAATGATAACAGATCACATGAACAGGTTTCTAATGAATGGCTGACTAAGCTGCTTAACCATATAAGAAAGAATTGATCGGTAATACGAATGAATATTCTACTAAAAATATTTTAAAAACTAGTAAATAATTCTATTGCCAAGAGGTATGGTTTGTGATATAAGACTATAATATAGAGCATGGAAGGTGTTAGGCGCCGCATGCACCGCGGTAAGAATGCCGGTGGCGTTCTTGAATACGGAGCTTTCGGTTTTTTATTCTGCTAATTATAACACGTTTATGGAGGTTTCTATGAAGATATTAGTTGCAGATGATGACTTTGTTAATAGAAGGTTCTTAGAGAAGATTTTTGGCGAATATGGTGAGGTTGTTGCTGTGGATAACGGTATGTCTGCTGTGGACGAAGCGGTAAGGGCTATGGAGTCTGCCTCATTCTTTGATCTTATCTGTCTGGATATTATGATGACAAGATTAGACGGATATAAGACCTTAGAGGCCATAAGGGAAGCTGAGAATAAGTACGCGGTAGCATCAGGCAACAGAGCTAAGGTTATGATGATAAGTGCTTTGGATGAGGTTGCTTTGGATAATGCTCAGGTATGCAATGATTATGATGCTTATATCTGTAAGCCGATTGTTGTTGATAAGTTTGAGAAGCTTTTATCTAAGCTTGGCTTTGACAAATAGAATTATTGAAAAGAGGTATTTCTTTTATGGATCTGTTTGATTACATGAGAGAGACTAATATGGAAAAGGAATCCCCTTTAGCGAAAAGATTAAGACCAACAACGCTTTCTGAGGTTGTTGGTCAAAAACATATTATGGGGAAGGATAAATTATTATATCGTATGATTGAAGCGGACAAACTCAGTTCGCTGATTTTTTATGGTCCTCCCGGTACCGGAAAGACTACGCTTGCTATGGTGATCGCCAATACAACAAGTTCAGTTTTTAAGGCTATCAATGCGACAACCTCGGGTAAGAAGGATATGGAGGAGGTCGTAAGACAGGCTAAGGACAATTACGGTATGTATCAGAAAAGAACTATTCTTTTTATTGACGAGATACACCGGTTTAATAAAGCTCAGCAGGACTATCTGCTTCCTTTTGTCGAGGACGGAACGATAATACTTATAGGAGCAACTACTGAAAATCCTTATTTTGAGGTCAATAAGGCTTTATTATCAAGATCGCATATATTTAAGTTGGAACCTCTGTCAAAGGAGGATATAGAAGAGCTGATAAAGCGAGCCGTTTATGATAAGGAAAAGGGAATGGGAGCATATAATGCCGTTATTTCCGATGATGCACTTGAATTTCTGGCTGATATGTGCAACGGAGACGCAAGAAGTGCATTAAATGCAGTTGAACTGGGAATTCTTACAACGAAGCCTTCTGACGAGGATGGTAAGATACATATTACATTAGAGATTGCGGAAGAATGTATCCAGAGACGTGCTTATCAATACGATAAGGATGGAGACGATCATTATGATACCATATCAGCATTTATAAAGAGTATGCGTGGCTCTGATCCGCAGGCTGCAACCTTTTATCTTGCCAAAATGTTAGAAGCCGGAGAAAGCGTGACATTTATTGCAAGAAGAATTATGATATGCGCCTGTGAGGATGTGGGTATGGCTGATCCTAATGCTATAGTAGTCGCAACAGCATGCGCACAGGCAGTTGAACGTGTTGGAATGCCGGAGTCTAATCTTATTCTTGCACATGCCGCAACTTATGTTGCGACAGCGCCTAAGTCGAATTCGATAACCAATGCGATTTTTGCTGCACAGAATATAGTCAGGTCTAAAAATACAGGACTTGTGCCCCTATATCTTCGTGATGCACATTATGAGGGCTCGGCTGAACTTGGACATACGGGTTATCTGTATCCTCATGATTTTCCGGGACATTATGTGAAACAGCAGTATCTTCCTGATGAGATCAGGGACGAGGTTTTCTATGATCCGTCCGATGAGGGATATGAAAAGACCATCAAGGAAAGGCTTGATACTTTAAAGAATAGAGATAATTGATTGAAATAATATAAGATCGGAAGGGTGTGTTTTTAAGTTTGCAGAAGATTAGAAGGATTACTGCCATATTAACAGTTGTTGTTATAATCGGATTAATTATAGCTACGATAATCTGTGCCGTTACGGGAAGTCCATATTTCTTTGGCATGTTATTTTTGATGATCGTAGTACCTGTAGTACTGTGGGTATTTATGTGGTTTACAAGGCTTATATACGGGGAAGATACCAAAGAAGATGTCAACGAAGTTGTCAACACAGATAATGATATATCGGATGAAGAATGATTACTTTTTTAGTGCATTTTCATGACTTGAAAAATGCACTATGTTCTGATATAATCAATCAGGTTACACATTTTTTTGAGAACATTAGAAATACAAAAAGGATGGTAAGACAAATGGGATTACTTAAGGATTGGCGTGATCACGCGTATTCATTTGATGACAGAACACCGGAGGGAAAACAGTTCTGGCTTAACTATTTTGGTGTAGAACAGGGAATTTATAAGCAGCTTCTTTCAAACCCGGATGAGGTTGTTGAAGGAACAGTTAAAGAGCTTGCTGAAAAATATGATACAACTATTGAATTGATGGTAGGATTTTTAGATGGTATTGATGACAGCTTAAAGACATCTAACAATCTTGATGAGCTTGAAGAGGACACAAAGGTTTCTCTTGATTTCGATCTTGAAAAGCTCTATATGAATATGGTGGATTGTAATGCTGAATGGCTCTATACCTTAGAGGAGTGGGAGCCGCTTCTTACAGAAGAGAGAAGAAAAGAGTTATACAAGATCCAGAAGTCTTCTAAGACAGTTGTTAAGCCGCCTAAGGTTGGCAGAAATGATCCATGTCCTTGTGGAAGCGGTAAGAAATATAAGCAGTGCTGCGGACGCAACTAAAGGAGAATTATTAAATGAGTAAGATAAGAACAAGATTTGCTCCAAGTCCTACGGGACGTATGCATGTAGGTAACCTTCGTACCGCATTATATGCTTATCTGGTAGCCAAGCATGAGAATGGAGATTTCATACTTAGAATTGAAGATACGGACCAGGAGAGATATGTGGAAGGTGCGGTTGACATCATTTATCGTACTATGGAGGGTACCGGTCTTATTCATGATGAGGGTCCTGATAAGGATGGCGGTGTAGGTCCTTATGTTCAGAGTGAGAGACAGAAGCAGGGTATATATCTTGAATATGCCAAGAAGCTGATCGAAAAGGGAGAGGCTTATTATTGTTTCTGTGACAAAGAGAGACTTGACAATCTTAAGGAAGAGGTTGTTGATGGCAAGACGATAAGAAGATATGACAAGCATTGTCTTAATCTGTCAAAGGAAGAGATAGAAGCTAATCTTGCTGCCGGAAAGCCTTATGTTATAAGACAGAACGTACCGCTTGAGGGTGAGACAAGCTTTGAAGACGAGCTTTATGGAACGATCACGGTTCCTAATAACGAGCTTGATGATATGATACTTATCAAATCGGACGGATTTCCGACTTACAATTTTGCCAATGTTGTTGATGACCATCTTATGGGGATCACACATGTTGTAAGAGGACAGGAGTATCTGTCTTCATCACCTAAGTATAACAGACTCTATCAGGCATTTGGCTGGGAGGTTCCTGTATATATTCACTGTCCTACGATCACTAATGAGAATCATGAGAAGCTTTCAAAAAGAAGCGGACATTCATCTTATGAGGATCTTTTAGAGCAGGGCTTTGTTACTGAAGCAATAGTTAATTTCGTTGCACTTCTTGGCTGGAGTCCTGAGGATAATCAGGAGATATTCACGCTTGATGAGCTTGTTAAGGCATTTAATTACAAGCATATATCAAAGTCTCCCGCGGTGTTTGATATGGTAAAGCTTCGCTGGATGAACGGTGAGTATATCAAAAATATGGACTTTGACAGATTCAAAGAGATGGCAATGCCGTATGTTAAGGAAGTTATTACAAAAGATGTCAAGATTGATGAGATTTTAGAGCTTGTAAAGACCAGAATTGAGGTGTTCCCTGATATTAAGGAGCATATTGATTTCTTTGAAGAGCTTCCTGATTACGATATTGAGCTCTATACTCATAAGAAAATGAAGACTAACAGTGAGAATTCTTTAGAGATCCTTAAAGAAGAATACGAGATATTAAAGGGCGTTGATGACTGGTCACTTGATAATCTTCATGATACGCTTATGAAATATATTGCCGATAAAGGAATTAAGAACGGAACGGGTCTGTGGCCTGTTCGTACCGCTGTATCCGGAAAGCAGATGACACCTGGTGGTGCATTTGAGATAATGGATATACTCGGTAAGGAGGAATCTCTTAGAAGAATTGAGATTGGAATTGAAAAGCTTGGTAACGCATGATGAAGTTTTGTTTTAACTTAAGTCGTGAGTTCATTCGCCATCTGTTATATACAGGTGGCGTGTTTTTTACTATACAGGAAACTTTGTTTTTTTGCAAAGAAAAAAGCCAGTGCGAGAGTTTCACAAACAAAACTGTTTTATAGGAGAAGAATATGCCGGATTTTAATAAAGGACAGCTTGAAGCTATACATCATATTAACGGTCCTATGTTGGCACTATCGGGTCCGGGTTCGGGAAAGACAACAGCAATCGTACATAGGATCAAATATCTTATTGAAGAAGCTATGATCAATCCCGCCAATATACTTGTGATCACATTTACAAGGGCGGCGGCAATGGAAATGCAGGAAAGATACAGATTGCTAAACGTTGGTAATATGGAGACAAAGGAAGATAAAGAAGCTTCACAAAGTAGTGTAGGAACAAAAACATATAAGGATAAACCGACCTTTGGAACATTTCACTCTGTATTTTTTTATATACTAAAGGTTGCTTACGGTTACGACAGCAGCAACATTTTTTCAGAGGATGAAAAATACAAGCTGATCAAAGAGCTTATTCATAAGAGAGATATAGAGTTTGATGACGAAGATGATGTTGTTTCAGATACTATAAGGGAAATAGGACTAATGAAGGGGGAAATGATACCTTTAGAGCATTATTACTCCAATACATTGGGCGAGGAGGTTTTTCGTGATATTTACAGGGAGTATCAGGAAGTGGTAAGGAGCAGGGGTAAGCTTGATTTTGACGATATGATGGTCTACTGCTATGAACTTCTTACACAAAGACCTGATATTCTTGAAAGTCTTCAGAAGAGATATCGCTATATATTAGTTGATGAGTTTCAGGATATCAATATGCTTCAGTATAAGATAACGAAGCTTTTGGCCGCACCTGATAATAACCTTTTTATTGTGGGTGATGATGACCAGAGTATCTACGGATTTCGTGGAGCAAAGCCTGAGATAATGCTCAATCTTAAAAATGATTATCCTGATATTAAAATGACTTTTCTTGACATTAATTACAGATGCAGCAGAAATATCGTTGAAGGCTCAAGAAGACTGATCGAGCATAACAGCGCAAGGTATGCAAAGAAGTTAAAAAGCATTCATCAATACGAGGAACCGATCAAAGTACATCATATGAATAACAGAAAAGAAGAGAATATTCATATAATTGATTCGATAAAAAATTATTATAATGAGGGAATACCATACACGGAAATGTGTGTTATATATAGAACCAACGCCCAGGCGGGTAATCTGGTTAAGCAGTTTATTGATTACAATATTCCTTTTTATACCAGGGACAGGGTTCCCTGTATATATGATCATTTTATCGCAAAAAATCTATTTGATTATATAAGAGCGGCTAAGGGCATGCGCGACAGGGCACTGTTTTTGAGAATCATCAACAGACCAAACCGGTATATTTCAAGGGATTTAATGCTTGAAAAGGAATTCTCTTTTGATATGATGATTAAGCGTTATGAGGGAAAGGATTGGGCACTTGATAATCTTTTGAAATTAAAATATGATCTTAAAACCCTTGCATCGTTAAAACCTTATGCTGCGGTTAATTTTATAAGAAAAGCCATAGGCTATAATGACTATATAGAAGATTATGCGAAATATCGGCATCTAAATGTTGAGGAGCTTTATGAGGTGCTGGATGAAATAGCCGAGCTTTCAAAGCCGTATAACACTTTCGAGGAATGGTTCATGGGTATAGAAGAGTACCGAAGGATATTAGAGGAGTACAGCAGCAGGTTCAAGCAGGAAAACAGAGAAGGAGTTGCTGTAACTACTATGCATAGCGCTAAGGGTCTTGAGTATGATGCGGTTTTTATTCCGGAGGCTAATGAGGAGCTTACGCCATATAAAAAAGCAGCTCTGCCTGAGGAGATCGAGGAAGAGCGCAGAATGTTCTATGTTGCAATGACAAGAGCAAGACATCATTTACACATATATGAGGTAAAGGAGTATTATAACAGGGTGTTGGAGCCGTCAAGGTTTATATCAGAGATTGTAGATCAAAAAAGCTAAAAGATCACGGTGAAGTGCTCATAAGGATGCTTGGATTTTTAACCAAGAAGTTTATTGAGACTGACTATCCCTGCGCCCTGCATATTGTAGGGAAGGTAGGGAACATTATAGGCGGAGTCCATAAGGCGCATTTTTACTTCGTTGTTGGAATAGTGAGGTCTTATCTGTAAAAGCAGAGCACAGTAGCCACTGATAAACGGTACGGACATAGATGTTCCGCTTTTGATGGAATAGCCGTCATCGGGCTTTAAGCTTAGGATATGATAGCCGGGTGCGACAAGCTCAGGCTTGGTTATATACGAAGATCTAGGACCGGCAGATGAAAAATGACGTCCGTCATATGAGCCGACGGTTATTACCTCGCGACAGTTTCCGGGCGCGGAGATAGAACCCGGAGCCGGACCGTTATTACCGGCGGAACAGCATACTATTATCCCGTTTTCCCACAGCTTTTTGATCCATACATTCAATCTGTTGTTTTCGTTTTGAAGTTCTAAACTGTTTCCTCCGATCGATATGTTTACGATACGGATGTTATAGATCCTGTGATGGCTAAGGATCCATTTGATCGCCTGAATGAAAAGGTCGGTCTCACTGTTGCCCTGATGGTCTAATACCTTTAATATAACTAGTTTGCAGTCCGGCGCAATGCCGATGTTTTTTGCAGCGGCTATACCGGTTACATGAGTGCCGTGTGAATAATCGTCATAAATGAAGTTGCGGTCGGATATAAAGTCCTTAAATGTTAGTATGCGGTTTAAGGCAATCTCTTTGTGAGGAGCAAGCCCTGAATCCATAACAGCGATAGTTATTTCTTTGCCTGTTATTCCCTGCTCGTGAAAAACTGCAGCATTCGAAATTTGTACCGGTATTTTGGCAGGGAAAGACATAACAGACACCTCGGCTCTTTACAAATTAGGGAAATATGTTTATAGTATAACAGACAAGCTGCTGATGATAAGACACATAGCAGCCGGTGATAATTGTTTAGTTAATCGGGTTATATATTTATAATATGATGAATAAAATATAAGGTTACCCTTTTAAGCTACAAAGGTTTTGGAATAGTCTAAGCTGTGATAAGAAGATTAACACAGGCTTGGTAACGGGGATCTTTACAGAGTGTGGAAAAGGAGAGGCTGTTATATGATTAAGAGAAGTGTTAAGTTAGAGCTTGACGGTCTGTTAAACGAGATGAAGATCAATCTGGAGAATAATTATAAGGATTTGGCGCATGATGCTCTTAAGAAGCTTCATCAGACTTTGGACGAGTACCTTCAGAATGGTACTTTAAAGGAAAAGGATTATAAGAAATATAAAACCATTGCAGATGATTATACGGCAAGGCTTGCCAACTATCATCATTGAGAGTCTATAGTGGGAGGTTTGGAAAATGATCATTGCCGCTTTAGTAGGTTGCATTTTGGTAAGTATAATTATTCCTCTGATAATCTGGTTTGGACTTATTATTAAGAATAAAGAGGAGCGTAAGGGTATAATAATATTATTTATAGCAGGAGCGCTTTTTTACGCGGCTATGCAGTTTGGGATCAAGCAGCAGGGGCTTGCTTATCTTTTCAATAATGCCAATCTGCAGACATTTGTTAACGATAATTATATAGCTTATCTTTTTT
>OMSZ01000105.1 GCA_900313855.1 uncultured Eubacteriales bacterium | reverse complement strand
GAAACCTTTGGTTTCTCGTTATCTTATCGGGTGAAACTAAAGTCTTCGCTTCGCTTGACTTTCCTTTCCTTCCGATAAGATATATTATAATATATAAAGTGAGTATAAATCAATATAAAATACATTTGATCAAAATATAATATTTTTCTTGACATTTGAAAATATTGCTTTATACTGTTACATAGGTTCCAAGGGTGGAACGGATATAGAAGTAATTGAATTATTTGTGATTAATGGGAAACAAAGGCGTTTCGAGAATAGTACTCGAAGCGCCCTTTTTTGTTTTTCCAAAAAGGGAGGAAATCATGAACAAAACGACTACGATGAACAATTGTTTACAGGAACAGATGTCATGTGAACAAAAACAGGGAGAAGAAATGCGGAAGGAAAGACTGAGAGAAAATGGTCTTTATGATCCGCGATTCGAACACGACAACTGCGGTATAGGCGCGATAATCCAGGTCGATGGCAAAAAGAGCCATAAGTTAGTAGCTGACGCGCTTAGTATTGTGGAGAATCTTGAACACAGAGCAGGTAAGGATGCAGAAGGAAAGACAGGAGACGGTGTTGGAATACTTACACAGATTCCGCACAAATTCTTTCTTCGTAAGTTAAAAGCTTTAGGAATAGAGCTTCCGGGAGAGAGAAAGTATGGCGTGGGAATGTTCTTCTTTCCGCAGAATGATCTTGAGAACCGCCAGGCAAAGAAGATGTTTGAGACAATAGTTGAAAAGGAAGGTCTTAAGATCCTTGGCTGGAGAAAGGTTGACACAAAACCGGAGGTGCTTGGAAGTAAGGCGCTTTCATGCATGCCCGTTATTATGCAGGTATTTATAGAAAGACCGGAAGGCTTTGATAGTGATCTTGATTTTGACAGAAAGCTGTATGTAATAAGAAGAGAGTTTGAGCAGAGTAATGTCAATACATATGTGCCGTCTCTTTCGTGCAGAACTATAGTATATAAAGGAATGTTCCTGGTAGGCCAGCTTCGTACATTCTTCCTTGATCTTATGGAGGAGGATTATGAGTCTGCCATCGCTATGGTACATTCGAGATTTTCAACCAATACAAATCCAAGCTGGAATCGTGCTCATCCGAACAGATTCATCGTTCATAACGGAGAGATCAATACAATAAAGGGTAATGCCGATAAAATGTTAGCACGCGAGGAGACAATGCATACCAATGTGCTATCAGAGGATGATATGACAAAGGTATTACCGGTCATTTCTTCAAGCGGTTCCGATTCGGCAATGCTTGATAACACACTTGAGTTCCTTGTAATGAGCGGTATGGATCTTCCGCTTGCTGCAATGATAGCTATTCCTGAACCATGGGCACACAATGATACCTTAACTCAGGAGGAGAGAGATTTCTATCAGTATTATGCAACCATGATGGAGCCTTGGGACGGACCGGCATCGATCCTTTTCTCAGATGGTGATGTGATGGGAGCGATCCTTGACAGAAACGGACTTAGACCATCAAGATATTATGTTATGGATGACGGACGCCTGATTCTGTCCTCAGAGGTTGGAGTGCTTGCGCTTGATGAGAAGCATATTGTTAAGAAGGAAAGACTTCATCCCGGGAAAATGCTTCTTGTAGATACAAAGAAGAACAAGATCTATTCCGACGAGGAGATCAAGGAGAAATACGCGCATAAGGAGCCTTATGGTGAGTGGCTTGACAGTAATCTTATAAAGCTTAAGGATATCAAGATTCCTAATGCAAAGATTCCTTCATATACGGATGAGGAGAGGAAGAAGCTTCAGAAGGCATTTGGCTATACATATGAGGATTATCATGAGGGAATTCTTAATATGGCGTTAAATGGTACAGAGCAGATAGGCGCTATGGGTGTTGATACACCAATAGCAGCTCTTTCCGATGAGTACCAGCCGTTATTCTACTATTTTAAGCAGTTGTTTGCGCAGGTTACTAATCCGCCTATAGATGCTGAACGTGAGAAGATCGTAACCTCTAGAACGGTATATGTTGGTAAGAACGGTAATCTTCTTGAGGAGAAGCCTGAGAACTGTCATGTGTTAAAGATTCACAATCCAATACTTACAGACCTTGATCTGTTAAAGATCGAGAATCTTAAGGCAGACGGCTTCAAGGTGGCGAAGGTATCAATATTATATTATAAGAGTACGCCGATCAAACGTGTAATAGATCATTTATTTGTCGAGGTTGATAAGGCATACAGAGAGGGAGCTAATATACTTATCCTTTCTGACAGAGGTGTTGATGAAAATCATGTCGCGTTGCCGTCACTTCTTGCAGCCTCTGCCGTACACAGACATTTGGTTGTAACGAAGAAATGTACTGCAATGTCACTTATACTTGAGTCCGGTGAACCGCGCGAGGTGCATCATTTTGCGACACTTTTGGGCTTTGGTGTATCTGCGGTCAATCCTTATCTTGCACATTCGACTATTAAGGAGCTTGTACATAATGATCTTTTGGATAAGGATTATTATGCGGCAGTTGATGATTATGACAACGCTATATTACACGGTATAGTTAAGATCGCGTCGAAGATGGGAATATCTACTATCCAGTCATATCAGGGCAGTAAGATATTTGAGGCGATCGGTATTTCAAAAGAGGTTGTTGATGAGTATTTTACCGGAACGGTAAGCCGTGTCGGTGGTATTACGTTAGAGGATATTGCGAATGCAGTAGATAAGCAGCACAGCCGCGCATTTGATCCGTTAGGACTTACTGCTGATATGGAGCTAACGGCACTTGGAAGACACAAAGCAAGAAGCCAGGGCGAGAATCACAGATATAATCCGCAGACCATTCATATGCTTCAGCTTTCAACCAGAGAGGGAAGCTATGACAAATTCGTAGAATACACAAAGAT
>OMSZ01000012.1 GCA_900313855.1 uncultured Eubacteriales bacterium | reverse complement strand
TGTTTGCAACGAAGCTCTCTAACGAGTATGTGGATCTGGATATGCTGCCGCCGATAATGAGGGATACATATACCTGTATCAAGGATGATAATAATATAGTTAAGGTCCCAATCTATATAAGAGATCAGCATGTGGACTTGGTAATATGCCGAGAATCTAAGTGGACACTTGAGTAATGGGAATGAGGTGATAAAGATTATGGCAAAAGTTTTGATTGTTGATGATTCAAGGACTTCAAGAAAGATTTTAAAGGGACTGTTAGAAGACGAGGGATATGAGGTTATCGGAGAGGCCACTAACGGTCTTGAAGGATATGATAAATATGTTGAGCTTAAACCGGATGTTGTCACTATGGATATCACTATGCCGGTTTTAGATGGAATATCAGCACTTAAGAAGATCAAGGACGATTATCCGGAGGCGAAGATCATTATGATAACAGCAGCCGGACAAAAGACTAAGATGGTTGAGGCCGTAAGGAACGGTGCATCGGAATTCGTTGCAAAACCATTTGAGAAGGATCATTTAAAGGCTGTTATTGAAAAAGTAGTTAGTCAGTGATATATGTGAATTAAAGAACACTTTTCCAATTGCCGGAGAAGTGTTCTTTTGTAAATTACAGTTACTATTAACAGATGTTATAAGTTACAGTAGTAAAAAGAGATTACAACGGGAATTAAGGATGCTTTCACAATACCCGATCAAGAAAATTTTTAGGAGGATACCATGAGTAAAGTAAAAAGAGTTTATGTTGAAAAGAAACCGGACTATGCGGTAAAGGCAAAGGAGCTTACATCAGAGCTTAGAGATTATCTCGGTCTTAAGATTGACAATGTAAGAGTATTAGTGCGTTATGATGTCGAGAATGTTTCCGACAAGACATATGAGAAAGCGTTAAAGACAGTCTTTTCCGAGCCACCGGTAGATTATGTATATGAGACTGCATTTACTTGTGATGACAATGACAGGATCTTTTCAGTTGAAGCACTTCCGGGACAGTTCGATCAGAGAGCTGATTCGGCAGAACAGTGTGTAAGGCTTTTGAATGAAAAAGAGGAGCCTGTAATCCGCTGTGCAACAACCTATGTAATTAAGGGTGATGTGAATGATAAGGAGTTTGAAGCTATCAAGTCATACTGTATTAACCCTGTAGATTCAAGAGAGACAGATGATAAAAAGATTCCTGAAACCTTAGTGCAGGTGTTTGATGAGCCGGCAGATGTGGCAATCTTTGACGGCTTTAAGGATATGGAGGAGAGTAAGCTTAAGGAGCTTTATGATTCATTAGGACTTGCAATGACATTTAAGGACTTCTTACATATACAGAATTATTTTAAGAATGATGAGAACCGGGATCCTTCCGTAACAGAGATCAGAGTTCTTGATACCTACTGGTCAGATCATTGCCGTCATACAACATTCGCTACGGAGCTTACGAATGTTAATTTCGAAGACGGATATTATAAAAAGCCTATCGAAGAAGCATATAAGTCTTATCTTGCTGATAAAGAGGAGATTTATAAGGGCAGAGATGACAAGTTCACATGTCTTATGGATATAGCGCTTATGGCAATGAAGAAACTTAGAGCAGAAGGTAAATTGCAGGAGATGGAGGTTTCTGATGAGATAAATGCCTGCTCTATAGAAGTACCTGTAATGATTGATGGCAGGGAGGTTCCATACCTTATCCAGTTTAAGAATGAGACACATAATCATCCTACTGAGATCGAGCCTTTTGGTGGTGCGGCTACATGTCTTGGCGGATGTATAAGAGATCCGCTTTCAGGACGTTCATATGTATATCAGGCTATGCGCGTAACTGGTGCAGCAGATCCTACGAAGTCACTTTCAGAGACTCTAGAGGGCAAGCTTCCGCAGAGAAAGCTTGTAACGGTTGCTGCTCACGGATACAGCTCATACGGTAACCAGATAGGACTTGCAACAGGTCTTGTCAATGAGGTATACCATCCTAATTATGTTGCAAAGCGTATGGAGATCGGTGCTGTTGTAGCAGCTGCGCCAAAGGAGAATGTTAAGCGTCTTACCTCTGATCCCGGTAATGTTATTATTCTTATCGGAGGAAGAACCGGTCGTGACGGAATCGGCGGTGCTACCGGAAGCTCTAAGAAGCATACAACCAAATCAATAGATACTTGCGGTTCTGAGGTCCAGAAGGGTAATCCTCCTACAGAGAGAAAGATACAGAGACTTTTCAGAAGAAATGAAGTTGCAAGTATTATTAGAAAATGTAATGACTTTGGTGCAGGCGGTGTTTCCGTTGCTATCGGAGAGCTTGC
>OMSZ01000311.1 GCA_900313855.1 uncultured Eubacteriales bacterium | reverse complement strand
TGGCAGCATATCAGATGCTGGCGACAGTCAATGATGAGGGAAGGGATGAACTGTACTATCAGCAGGCAATGTCTTTTTCTGAAGTGTTGCGCAAGAGAATAGAAGCATTTTCCACAACGGGCTCGTCAACGGATGAGTTGGTTAATCATATTAACAGTTTTATGAGTAACAAGGCTTTAAGTGCACCGGATACTGAAGTACTTACGGCACCGGCTCCTGCTTCGGGAGGTGCTTATGGTGGTATTACTCTTTCGTTGGACAGGAAAATATCAAGAGGTTATCTTGTGATAACAATTTCCGTTGCAGATGAAGATAAGACCATGGCGTCTTGTGTATGTAAATACAGATACGAAGAAACCGGCGGTACATCAAAGTATACTTTTATGGGTTATTATGATCATTGGGTTGAGGAGTGAGGATTATGAAAAAATGTAACAAGGGAATGACTATGATTGAGATTTTGGTTGCGTTTGTAATGCTTACCCTCGTTATGGTCATATTGTACAGTAGTATGAAGTTTGCTTCTAATTTGTTAAAAGAATCTGCTGATCTTGATAATAAGAATGCTCTTTTTCAAAAAGCAGTTTCTGAAAGTTTTAAAGATGCATCCGGATATGAAAGAGTAACTTCTGATTCTGTAACTTACGTATTTGAGGGAACTGACAGTAACGGAGTGTCAGTTGGAACGATCAATTATAATATCAAGACTGTTGGAGTCTATTACAAAAAAGATGATACAGGATATGTGGAAACCACTGATACATCCGACGATAATGCCAGACGATTATATCTGTTTTCCACTAAAGAGTAATCATGGTGTATAAGGTTAATATTGCATTAAGAAGGTGTGAGTATATGAGTTGTGACAATAGTAAAACTAAAAAAAGAATAATCTGTAGAAATAAGGGTGTTACGATGGTTGAACTTATTGTTACATTTGCACTTCTTGCTATATTTCTTGCCGCTGCTACAATGTGCATATCCCATGCTATTATATTCTTTTTTGATGAGCAGCAGAGGATGAGTTCGTATACAGTTGCCGATGTAGTTTTGTCCGAACTCAAAGATGAGATTCGAACCATGCAGTCATCGGAAGATGGGCGAAAGGGATATATCAAATTAAGAAAAGGCTCATCCGGTCCTGATGTTGCCGGTGGTGTATATACCGGAACGACTATAGAATATATGGCATCTAATATTAATGATGGTCTGAATGCTGTTCAGATTGATGTTGCCGGTTGTGATGATTATATGATCGATGGCAAAAATGAATCTCTCAGAGAGGTTACCGTTGACGGTGCAGTCACTAACAAAGCGGATATTAAGTCGGATTATCTTACTATGCGTTATTACGGAAGATTCAAAGAGACTAACAGTACTTATGAAGAACTTTTTATGGATAAGATAGTAAATGGTACCTACGCAGCGAGTCTGCCTGTGTTTAACGGGATAACCGGATCGGATGTTGTATGGCATGCATCTGAGAAGCTTCCGAAGGAATTATATCAGAGACATTTGATAGAACTACAGTTTTCAGTGAGTCCACACGATGACGGTGTAGGACATCAGATCGTGGATTATGTTGATGTGACGGTATTTGTCAAGAGAATTACGGATGAATCGACGATGGCTACGGAGCAGGTCTATCAAAAGGAGAGAAGAATAGATCTTCAGAATAATGTATATTATAAGCCGTACTCTGAAGCTACAATGTATAGCGATGTTACGCCGTGATACACTTGGGTTTGATTTTTAATATCTTTTGTTAAACTTTTTAATATTTAGATATAATGAAATAATTAATCTGTGACGATATATAATATGTAAAGATAAGAAATGTTTACGGATATAATCTGTTGTGATTTTTCACAAACTACTCTGTGCATTTTTGACAAAACACTTTACAAAAACAGTAAAAGGTGATATAATATTCACATATTATATGTGTGCGTAATAATATAAGTTTCACAACATATTTATAAGTAGAAGGAGGAATTGATTATGAAGAAGAGACTTGAAGCACTTAAGAAAGATCAGAAGGGTTTTACCCTCGTTGAGTTGATTGTTGTACTTGTAATCCTTGCAATCCTTGCAGCATTACTTGTACCTGCATTGCTTGGTTACATAGACAGAGCTAGGAATGCAAAGTATCTTGAAGAGGCCAGATCTATTTATACAGCTATTCAGGCTGTTGAAGATGAACAGTATGGTAAAGGAAATGTTCCTTTTAAGGATTTCACGGCTACTAATGCGGCAATGTTAACTAAGGTTAATAATCTTGTTACACCAACTGTGGTTGACGCATCTTCTACAATTACAATGTTGGATGATAGTGATGCCCATAAGAAGTATGTTGTTAGTACATTAAATCTTAAATTTACATCACAAGATTCAAAAACGGTCAATGCTACTATGGCGGCAGATGG
>OMSZ01000019.1 GCA_900313855.1 uncultured Eubacteriales bacterium | reverse complement strand
CAGCCGGGTATGCTCAGGACGGACAGGGTTATGTCGGAGAGGCAGGATATGCTCAGGACGGACAGGATTATGTCGGAGAGGGCGGATATACTCAGGCCGGACAGGGTTATGTCGGAGAGGCAGGATATGCTCAGGGCGGACAGGATTATGCCGGCACACAGGGTCTTACATCATATATTGAGTTAGAGCCGGAAATAGAAAGCTTTCAGGATTATACAACTGCTAGGATGAAACCGGTAAGCGCGGATGTGCAGAGTGATAATATAGGTGCACAGCCGGGCTACTCAGGAACAGGTGCTGATGAAGATATTAGCAATGAGCCTGAACGGTTTGAGGATGAACCATCAGGGAAAAAAGACAGCACTATCAGTCCGGACAGCCCGCTTAATGTATCTTTGCTTGATGAAAGCTATGAACCACCGGTTATAGATACTATCAGGCATAAGGATGATGAGATTTTCGGAAGTTCAGCTTATATTGACAATTCTTCTAAGGGAAGAAAACATAAAAAGGACAAGAGTCCGGCAACAGCAATAGCGGTTATATTAATACTTCTGCTTGTGGGTGGAGGTGCGTTTGCAACCTTTTATTTTACGGATGGTTTTACTGATTTTTCTTTCAAAAAGAAGGAACCTGTAACCGAAGCAGTTACTGAAGAGGCAACTACAACTGAAGCAACTACAGAGGAGTCAACTACTGAGGAACAGAAAGGACCTTATGCAACAGTTGATTATACATTACATAAACCGCATACTACGGACAGCACGATAGTTTATAACAGCAATCCATTCAGCTTGAGATTTTCTAAGGAGGAATGGCCGATCTTTAGGAATGATAATAATGAGCAGCGGGATGCCACACAGGAGGAGCTGTATCCGTCGATTACTTTAGAGGCAAGAGACGGCTCGCTTAATTCAACTAATCCGAATCCGGATAATATACCGGAGACACAGATGCTTACAAGTCGTTACATGGTGCTTGTTGATCTTTCGGATGATTCCATAGTGGCTAAGCGTGACAGTGATGTGGTGGTCAATCCGGCATCGATGACAAAGATACTAACCGTGCTTACGGCGGCTGATCTTATTGAGGATCTTGATGATACATTTATTATGACTGATGAAGCGGTAAAATATGCTTATGATCATGACGGAAGTGCAGTGGGTTTTCTTGTTGGAGAGAAAGTCACGGTAAGAGATCTCATTTACGGTACCATAGTGTGTTCCGGAGCAGATGCTGCTGTGGGGCTGGCGCAGTATTGCTGCGGAAGTCACGAGGCATTTGTTGAGAAAATGAATGAGAAAGCAGAAGAGCTTGGCATCAGTGATACGGCACATTTTACCAATGTTGTCGGTATGTATGATGAGAATCTTCATTGTACGATGGAGGATATGGCAGTAATTCTTTCCACGGCTATGCAGAATGAATTGCTTAAAGAGGTACTTAATACAAGGGTTTACCAGACAACTCCGGACCCGATGATCCTTCCTGAAGAGGTGAGAAAGGAACTTGGAATGACCGTTAATGAAACAGATTCTGACCGGGATGCCGGTAATCAGGGGGAGAATGATTCATCAACTACGGAGACTGCAGAAGGTGAAGCTAAGAGTACAGACAGTACCACAGAAAGTAGTTCACCATCGACTGAGGAAGGAACAACCGAGGAGATCGATCCGGGCGTGATGCTTATTGCAACCGATGGAATTCAGATTTCTAACTGGTTTATGAGGCGAATAGAGGATAAGGATACCGGCGGCGAGGTGCTTGGCGCAAAGACCGGATTCGTTAATGCAGCGGGATTCTGCTGCGCAAGCTATTACAGAAGTAATTCCGGCAAGGAGTATGTATGTGTCACGGGTGATACCTACAGCTCATGGAGATGTATATATGACCATGTGGGAATATACAGATCTCTGGCTAATTAAAGAATATATAATATAGTTTATTTTTTAAAGGAGAACAGGATCATGGCAAAGGAATTGGAAAAGAACTACAATCCGTCCGATATTGAAGACAGAATTTACAAGAACTGGTTGGACAAAAAATATTTTCACGCAGAGGTGGATAGAAGCAGAAAACCGTTTACTATCGTAATGCCGCCTCCGAATATCACGGGTCAGCTTCATATGGGACATGCTCTTGATAATACGATGCAGGATATTCTTATCCGTTATAAGAGAATGGAGGGCTACAATGCTTTGTGGCAGCCGGGAACAGACCATGCAGCAATTGCAACTGAGGTTAAGATAATCGAAGCATTGAAAGAGAAAGGAATCGATAAAGAAGACCTCGGACGTGACGGCTTCCTTGAGAAAGCCTGGGAGTGGAAGGCAGAGTACGGCGGAAGGATCATTAATCAGCTTAAAAAACTTGGTTCATCTGCTGACTGGGACAGAGAGCGTTTCACAATGGATGACGGCAACAATGATGCGGTCAATGAAGTGTTCTGCAAGCTCTATGAAAAGGGCTGGATATATAAAGGTTCAAGAATAGTCAACTGGTGTCCTGTGTGTCAGACTACCATTTCAGATGCAGAGGTTTTGCATGAGGACCAGCAGGGTAATTTCTGGCATATCAATTATCCGATTGTTGGAGAGGAAGGACGCTTTGTAGAAATTGCAACGACACGTCCGGAAACATTGCTTGGAGATACTGCTGTTGCTGTTAATCCTGAGGATGAGAGATATAAGGATATAATCGGTAAGATGTTAAAGCTTCCGCTTACGGACAGGGAGATTCCTGTTATTGCGGATGAGTATGTTGATAAAGAGTTTGGAACAGGCTGTGTTAAGATTACACCTGCTCATGACCCTAACGATTTTGAGGTTGGTAAACGTCATAATCTTGAAGAGATCAACATCATGAATGATGATGCCACTATCAATGAGATTGGCGGCAAGTATGCGGGAATGGACAGATATGAGGCAAGAAAGGCAATGCTTGCTGACCTTGAGGCACAGGGACTTTTGGTTAAGACAGTTCCTCATGAGCATGCAGTAGGTATCCATGACCGCTGTAAGACTACTGTTGAGCCTCTTATCAAACCGCAGTGGTTTGTTAAGATGGAGGAAATGGCTAAGCCTGCATTAGAGGCTGTCAAATCCGGCAAGCTTAAGCTTATTCCTGAGCGTATGAATAAGAATTATTATAACTGGCTTGAAAATATCCGTGACTGGTGTGTATCAAGACAGCTCTGGTGGGGACACAGAATCCCTGCATATTACTGTCAGGATTGCGGTGAGATTGTTGTATCAAAGGATGAGGTTCATACATGTCCTAAATGCGGCAGCACTAATATGAAACAGGATCCGGATACTCTTGATACATGGTTCTCATCAGCATTATGGCCGTTCTCAACACTCGGATGGCCTAAAAAGACTGAGGAGCTTGACTATTTCTTCCCGACAGATGTGCTTGTAACGGGATACGATATCATTTTCTTCTGGGTAATAAGGATGGTATTTTCTTCAATTGAGCAGACGGGAGAGCTCCCGTTCCATACAGTTCTCTTCCATGGTCTTGTTCGTGATGATCAGGGAAGAAAGATGAGTAAATCACTCGGTAACGGAATTGATCCGCTTGAGGTTATTGATAAATACGGTGCGGATGCGTTGAGATTTACTCTTATCACAGGTAATGCTCCGGGTAATGATATGCGTTTTTACTGGGAGCGTGTAGAGGCAAGCCGTAATTTTGCCAACAAGGTATGGAATGCTTCACGTTTCATAATGATGAATATGGAAAAGGCTAAGATATCCGAGGTATCAACCTCTGACCTTACGCTTGCTGACAGATGGATATTGTCAAAGGTCAATACTCTTGCCAAGGATATGACAGAGAATCTTGATAAATACGAGCTTGGTATCGCAGCCTCTAAGGTATATGATTTTATCTGGGAGGAGTTCTGTGACTGGTACATTGAGATGGTTAAACCGCGTCTTTATAATGATGATGACACTACCAAGGCGGCAGCAATCTGGACACTTAAGACAGTTCTTATAGAGGCACTTAAAATGCTCCATCCTTATATGCCGTTTATCACAGAGGAGATATACGTTAATCTTCGCGAGGTGCTTATCGAGGCAGGAGTGGATGCGGCTACAATGGAAGAGTCTGTTATGATAGCATCATGGCCTGTATATAAGGATGAATGGAACTTTGCAGAGGACGAGTACGCAGTTGATACGATCAAGGATGCCGTTAGAGGAATCCGTAACTTAAGAACAGATATGAATGTTCCTAATTCAAAGAAGGCAACGGTTTATGTTGTTTCCGAGAAGGATAAGGTTAGGAAGATATTTGAGGATGCCAAGGTGTTCTTTGCAACCTTAGGCTTTGCTTCAGAGGTTATCGTTCAGACTGATAAGACCGGAATTGCTGATGATGCGGTATCAGCGGTTATCCATGATGCAGTTGTATATATGCCGTTTGCAGAGCTTGTTGATATCGATAAGGAGAAGGAGCGTCTTGCAAAAGAGGAGAAGAGACTTAACGGAGAAATCAAGCGTTGCGAAGGAATGCTTAACAATCCGAATTTTGTTGGCAAAGCACCTCAGGCTAAGATTGACGAGGAGAAGGCAAAGCTTGAGAAATATACAGGAATGTTAGAGACGGTTAAGGAGAGACTTGCCCAGTTAAGCTGATAAATGATAAAGCTAAATGATATTAAAACAGCCTGATCTTTATGAGATCAGGCTGTTTTTGCGTAAGTTTTGCAACGATGTCAGATCTGTTATAAAACGCTTAAAGTGGAACGAAGACAGAACACATGGGGTCGACAGGCGACATGTGTGATCAATCTAATTTAATTCCGGACAATAATGCTGCAAACGGGTTATTGGGAATTTCCTCGGATTTGTATTCCGTTGGAGGAACATCATCAACGGAGTCGTTCTTATCAATAATATCTGAAGTGTTCATTTCAACGTCCTTTATTGATAATGAAAGCTTTCCGTCTTCTACCTTTAATACCTTAACCTTAACCTCCTGTCCTACTTTAAGAACCTCCGAAGGCTTCTTAATACGCTTCATACATATCTTTGATATATGGACAAGTCCGGTAAGACCATTCTCTAACTGTACAAATGCGCCGTATGGCTGCAGCGTTTCAACCGTTCCGTTAAAGATTGCACCGGGAGCTATAGCCGATATTTTTCTTCGGTTGCTGTCATCTTCTTTTTCTCGAAGTACTGATTTGGCAGATAGAACAAGCTTGTCTGCATTCTCATCGACGGTTATAACTCTTACATCTAACTGTTTTCCGACATATTCAGAAGTATCCTCAACAAAAGAAAGAGAAAGCTGTGATGCCGGAATAAATGCACGAATGCCTTCTAAGTATGCAATTACGCCGGAAGGAACCTGTTCCTTTATTCTTACATTTACTATCTCCTGGCTTTCAAAAAGTTTCCGCAGCTTATCCCATGCCGCAGCCTGATTAGCCTCTTTCATAGAAAGAAGGACATTACCCTTGCCGTCATCCTTCTCAATTACGACCGCCTGCGCATTATCGCCTATCTTGATATCCCTCATAGGGGAGAAATCCGGATCGTCAGATATATCGTTGATGGGAACAACTCCCGGAACATAATAACCGATATCAAGTGTAACAACCTCATCATTGATATCAACTATCATGCCGTCAACAATATCTCCTTCATTTAAAACGCGGAAAGAAGCATTCAGCTCCCTTTCGAAATCCTTCATTGTTTCTTCTGCCATTGTGTTTTCCTCCTTAAATCAGTGATCGGATATACTATTAATAGCATTGGTGTTATTTCATGTCAAGTTTGTTATTGCGGTTAATTACGTTACTATTTACTTAAGATCCGCATTTATAAGCCACGAACCATCTGCAAAAGCATATGCCTAAGCTTAGCTGCTTATATTCGTGGCATTACAAAATTCAGTACTTGACATGGATATAAGTAATTTGCTATAATTCACTTCATGACGTTAAAGCGTTAAAACATTGAATTAATAAAGTGATGGGAGAGAAGAAAATGGTAATCAAGATTATTATGCTTGTCGTATTCTTTGCAATGATGGTCGGTATAGGCGTATATTCAAGAAAGCATGCGACTAACGTGAATGACTTTGTGTTAGGAGGAAGAGGTGTAGGTCCGTGGCTTACGGCTTTTGCATTCGGAACATCTTATTTCTCGGCAGTGGTATTTGTGGGATATGCAGGACAGTTCGGATGGAAGTACGGTCTTTCGTCAACATGGGTAGGACTTGGAAATGCATTTATAGGAAGCTTGCTTGCGTGGCTGGTGCTTGGACGTAGAACACGTGTCATGACACAGAAGCTTGACGCTAAGACAATGCCTGAGTTCTTCGGCAAACGTTTTAATTCAAAATCACTTAGAGTTGTTGGATCATTTGTTGCATTTATTTTCCTTGTTCCATATACATCATCCGTATACAACGGTCTTTCAAGACTTTTCGGAATGGCGTTTGATATTGACTACAAGGTATGTATTATAGTAATGGCTCTGCTTACCGGCGTATATGTTATCGTTGGTGGATATATGGCTACAGCGTTAAATGATTTCGTTCAGGGAATAATCATGTTATTTGGTATAAGCGCAGTAGTTCTCGCAGTATTAAACGGCCAGGGCGGATTTTTATCTGCGGTTAAAAAGTTATCGGAAATACCGGCAGACCAGTCTGTGACAGTTCCTGCATTGCAGGGAAGCCAGGGGCTTTTCGCAAGCTTCTTCGGACCGGATCCGTTAAATCTGTTAGGAGTTGTTGTTCTTACTTCGCTTGGTACATGGGGACTTCCTCAGATGGTACATAAGTTCTATGCTATCAAGGATGAGCATTCGATCAAGACAGGTACTATTGTATCAACCTTCTTTGCAATTGTTATTGCCGGTGGATGTTATTTCCTTGGAGGCTTCGGAAGATTATTTGATGTTCCTGAAATATACAAGCCGGATGGAACGGTAGCATTTGACTCAATTATTCCTCAGATGCTTTCGACTTTGCCGGATCTTCTTATCGGAATAGTCGTAGTTCTTGTGCTTTCGGCATCAATGTCAACACTGTCATCACTCGTGCTTACATCAAGCTCAACTATTACGCTTGATGTGCTTAAAGAGACGATCGCAAAGGATATGGATGAAAAGAAGCAGCTTGTTATAATGAGAGTGCTTGTTGCATTTTTCATTGTTATCTCAGTTGTTATAGCTCTTAATCCTCCAACATTTATTGCTCAGCTTATGGGTTATTCATGGGGAGCACTTGCGGGAGCGTTCCTTGCACCGTTCATGTATGGTCTTTATTCTAAGAAGATCACTAGGGCTTCAGTATGGGTAAGCTATATAGTAGGCGTATGCTTTACTGTTGTTAATATGTTTACCAAAATAATTCCGTCACCGATCAACGCCGGTGCGATAACGATGCTTGCGGGACTTGTTATTGTTCCTGTTGTAAGCGCTGTTACTCCTAAGCTTGACTCAAAGTTTGTGGATGAGATATTTACATGCTATGATGAGACAGTTACAGTCCAGAAGAAGTTTTCTCTTGAGGAGTAATGATATCTGATAAATGTAAATCAGCGGGTGCCAAAAGATGTTTTTGGCGCCCGTTTTTTGTTTTGAGTTGGTGTTACTATTTACAGAACCCCACAATTATGTATAAATAATAGAAACTCTGCATGTATGTCCCAATAATGGTTGTAAATAAATTTTTGTGTGATATAATATTATGTATGAAATAGCGTATGCTAATCTATAATGTGTTGGAGGAATGCGTATGATGAAGAATTGGAAACTCAGTGTAAAGATAACCAATGTTATCGCAATCGTTATGGCAGTATGTCTTGTGGGTATGTTTTTTGTGTCTAATCGTAATATGTCACAAACAATGACGAAGATGGCAGAGAATACATTGTTTACTTCGATCGATATCAAGACACAGATCATTGAAGAGTATATTGGTAATGCGGAGACAGTGCTCTCGACATTTAGCAAGAGCGGTGAGCTTCGTGATTTTGTTAAAAACCCGTCTGATCCTGCGCTTAAGGCAAAGGCGCAGACCTATAACGAGGAATTTTATTCGGCTATTCCGGATTGGGAAGGAATTTATCTTGATACATGGGATTCAACAGTTATCACTCATTCTAATCCGGCAGTTCCGGGCATGGTAATGAGAGAGGGTGACGGGCTTAAGGCTTTGCAGGACAGTATTACATCTGCCGGTGACGGAGTAAGGAATCTCGGTATTGTTCAGTCCCCTGCATCAGGTGAGTTGGTTATCTCTATGTATAAGGCTATCAAGGAGAATGATGAGCCTATCGGTTTTGTGGGTGGAGCTACTTTGGCAGCAGGTCTTAAGGATCTTTTGGATGCATCTGTTGCGGAAGGTTTTGAGAATGCAACATATTCGCTTGTTAATCTTGAGACGGATTCATATATATTTGACAGCGATGAATCGCTTATCTTCACTCCGATAGATAATACAACTAATCCTCAGTTTGCTGAGGTGCTCAATACGATCAAGAATTCTTCAGAGGAAAACGGTAAGATGGAATATACCGATGGTGAGGGTGAGGAATATCTTCTTGTTTACAAGGTTCTTCCTGATCGCGGCTGGGCAATGATAATAAAGGATACAACCAAAGAGGTTTATGCCGATGTTGTAGCCGGAAGACGTGCACTTCTTGTCGTATGTATAATTGTGTTCTTCATCATTACAGGTTTATCATATTTTGCTATCAAGGTTGAGACGAAACCAATCGGTGATATCGTTTCTTCTATTCAAAAGCTTGGAAGACTTGATCTTTCTGAAGATAGAACAGTTGCGAAATATGCAGGATTTCAGAGTGAGGTTGGGCATATAGCTTCAGCGGTTAATGATCTTACAGGTAATTTAAGTTCGATCATCAATACACTTGGTTCATGTTCGGATTCGCTTTCTAACAGTACTGATATCATGAACGACACATTCCAGGAGCTTAGAAGTAATATTGAGAATAATGCTGCTACAACCGAAGAGCTTTCTGCAAGTATAACTAATACCAATGATGCCATCGATAAGATGAGTGAAGAGATGAATAAGATGGGCGATATGATCGACCATATTGCCGATGAGGTTAATGCGGGTTCTGATGTCAGTGTTAAGCTTATTGAGAAATCTGATGAAATGTCTGCAAAGACTGACGAAAAGCTTACTAACAGTCTTAAGAAGATTGATGAGACAAAGGCTAATATCCAGGAGGCTATGGATGCACTTTCCGCACTTTCTAAGATTAATGAGATGGCTGCACAGATTCTTGATATCACAAGCCAGACCAACCTGCTTTCATTAAATGCTTCCATTGAGGCTGCAAGAGCCGGTGAGATGGGACGAGGCTTTGCGGTTGTTGCCGATGAGATCGGTAAGCTTGCTGATGATTCAACCCAGACGGCAGTACAGATTCAGAATATCTGTGAAGAGTCTGATAAGAGTATTGAGAGAGTTGGTGCCTGCTTCAAAGATATCATCGAATTCATGGAGACGGATATTGCCGGACACTTCCAAGAGTTCTCGGATATGGCTAAGAGCTATGGTGAGAGTGTTAAGAGTATTCAGGAAGCTATCGGTTCAATAGAAGCTACATCTAATAACTTTGTTGAGTCAATGCAGATGATCAAATTACAGGTTCAGCAGGTTAGTGAAGCATCTGAGAATAATGAGCAGGGCGTTGAGTATATCATCGAGAAGAATAGTGAGACTACCGAGACAGCCGACAGAATCGTTAAGGTTGCTGAGGAGAACAGCGGTAATGCTCAGGAGATCAATGATATAATTGATAAGTTCAACTGCTAAATGAGAGTTAACCACTAGATATATGTATATATCATTGAGTGTAGCACAAGTTTTTAATAATATGTATATATACTATAGAAAAGTCAGGGGAAAAAGCAATATTTTCCTTGACTTTTCTTGCTTGTTCTGTTATTCTACCCTAGTCGGCGCATGCCGGGCTTTTTTTATTGTGCAAAAATGAGAGTTGTTTTCTTTATTATTGGATTAATTCTTGTGATGCGCATACGAGACAGGCGGTCATTTTAACGCTTGGGATTGCTTGTTTCAAAAAGCCGAAAGTGTTCATATATTATGAACATATACAATTAAAGATGGAGGTGGAAGTTGTGCGAGTTAAGATCACATTGGCGTGTACAGAATGTAAACAGCGTAATTACAATCTGACAAAGGACAAAAGAGTTCACACAGAGCGTATGGAAACCAAGAAATATTGTCCGTTTTGTAAGGCACATACCTTACACAAAGAGACCAAGTAATTTTGCGGAGGTGATTTAAATGGCAAAGGATAATGATAATGCAGCTTTAAAGAGAAGCTATTTTACAGAGCTTAAAGCTGAATTCCGCAAGATTGTATGGCCGGACAAGGAAAAGCTTGGTAAACAGTCGGTAGCAGTTATTATAGCTGCAATCGTGATCGGATGTTTGATTGCCGCTGTCGACTGGGTGATGCAGGTTGGCCTTTCATTCATTATCGGTTAAGGTGGAGGACATATTATGGCAGATGTTGAGAAAAATGGCGAAGCAAGATGGTATGTTGCACACACCTACTCAGGATATGAGAATAAGGTAAAGGCTGATATTGAAAAGACCATTGAGAACAGAAAGCTTCAGGATCAGATATTTGAAGTTTCGGTTCCTGTTCAGGATGTAATGGAGCTTAAGAATGGAACAAAGAAGTCTGTTTCTAAGAAGATGTTCCCGGGTTATGTACTTATTAATATGATCATGAACGATGTTACATGGTATATTGTAAGAAATACCCGTGGCGTGACCGGATTCGTAGGACCCGGATCAAAACCTGTACCGCTTACAGAGCTTGAGATGAAGAATCTCGGTATCCGTGTTCCTGAGATGGAGATCGACGTTGAAAAGGGAGATACAGTCAAGGTTGTATCAGGTGCCTGGGAAGGAACGATCGGTGTTATTACCGATATCAATGAAGGCAAACAGGCAGTTACGATTGAGGTTGATATCTTTGGTCGTGCTACATCAGTGGAAATCAGTTTTATGGACGTCGTAAAGATGGAGTAGAGCTTAGTTTACAACGAACGAAGTGAAGTTGGAAACTTAGCGAAACCAAACATGATAGCTGTCCAAGAACACGAACGAAGTG
>OMSZ01000066.1 GCA_900313855.1 uncultured Eubacteriales bacterium | reverse complement strand
TTGACGATTATATGACAAAGCCTATCAATGTAGGAAGGTTAGAGGCAACATTGCTTGAGTTCCTGCTGGTGGATAAGATTGTGAGAAGGTACGGGAATGATTGAATTGCTGTGCCACCTGCTCTAAAATACTATTCTTGCTAAATTAAACGGTACGAAAGTCTTCCACCGGATCCTTTTCCGGTTATCTCGATAGCGGTAACATTTTTACCGAGAAGCTCAACAAGGACATCAGAAATCCCCCTGTAAATCCATGTTCACCTTAGCTTTTAGAATACCGCAAATTTACTATTTATACAATCCGTCATACAGTTACAAACGCCTTACTTACTGTTTATTAAAGAATGCTGTATGTGTTCTTTTCACCTGCAACAATGGAATTCTATCCGTCTAAAGCTTTTTAAGTTCCGAATAAGCAAACGGTATGGAAATGAGCAATGACAATACATCCGCACAGGTCTGCGTGATCTCCACACCTAAAAGTCCGAAAACATTTGGCAGTATCAGCGGAATGAAAAAAATACCATTCCTTGCAGAGGAAGTTATTGATGCCTTAAGTCCCCTTCCCATCGACTGAAGCATCATATTAGTCATGATAACTATCGCGATAAGCGGAAGAACCGCCGCCTGACAGCGGAGCGCAACCTTACCTACCGCAACAACAGCATCATCATTTCTAAACCACCTTACAACCTCAGGCGCAAAAATAAAACAGAGTGTTCCTATACAGAACAGAAATATACATCCCCATTTTACACAGAAATAATATCCTTCTTTGACTCTTGCGCTTAAGCCTGCACCATAATTAAATGAACATACCGGCTGATAACCCTGACCGAAACCTATTAGCGCAGAAAGCATCATCATCATAACCCTTGTCACAATCGACATGCCTGCAATTGCGGCATCCCCGCCATAATGACCTGCAAAATTGTTTAACAGTAAGGTTGAAACCGCCGCAAGACCCTGCCTGAATAATGACGGAGCTCCGCCGTTGGTTATCTCAACAATATAGAACCAATTGATATGCACATTTTTTATATGAAGGCGTATATTCTCACCCTTGCGACTGCCTATCATCAGAACAAAAAAGCTTGTAATCTGCCCTGAAACAGTTGCTATAGCCGCTCCGGTAACGCCCCATTTAAGACCGAGTATCAGTATAGGATCTAATATAACATTGATCACCGCTCCACACATAAGTCCGACCATTGCATACATGGCGCTGCCTTGAAAACGAAGCTGGTTATTGATAACAAACTGCCCCATCATAAACGGTGCCCCGAGCAAAATTATCCGCATATAGTTTTCGGTATCCGTGATCGTAGTAGGCGTTGCTCCAAGCCACATCGCTATTGAATGAAGATTAATATTACCCGCCAAAGCCACTATTACACCGAGGATCAATGCCATTGCAAATCCTGTTGACGCCATTTCATTAGCTCTCTTATAATCACCTGCGCCAAGCATTCTTGAAAGATAATTGCCCGAACCATGACCACAGAAAAAGCCCAGTGCCTGAATTATCGCCATAACCGAAAAAACCAGTCCCACCGCGGCTGTCGCCTCTGTCGAGATCCTCCCGACAAAATATGTATCTGCAGAATTATAGAATGCAGTTACCAGCATACTTATGATCGTCGGAACAGATAATTTAACTATAAGCTGCGGAACCGGTGTTTCCGTCATCAGCTTTCGTCGTGACTCCTGCTTACCGTCACTTTCGCTACTCATACAACTCACTTCCTCAATCTTTTATGTCTATAGTATATACAAATCTATCATAGTCCGCCAGTATTTTTATTATATTCATGAAAAATAAGCAGAACTGCGTCCTGCCTGTATAAAACAAACTTTTGTAAAAAACACACAAAGCCGCAGCCAACGTGAAAAAACAATCTCTAACTGTAAAAAAAGACCGGATGAAATCATCCGATCTTTTTCACTGCTTTTCTAACCTGAGGTCCCAAAACTGCTACTGCAGCAATCTTAAGAAGGTCACCGATAATAAAAGGAAAAACACAAACCGTCAACGCAGGAAACAGCTCATAATCAGCCGAATAACAGAACCATGCTGTACCAAACGCATATAGAACCAGAGTTCCAAGTATCATTCCCATAACGCTTTGTAGTGGTTTACCATCATATTTGTCAATCAACATCCCTGCAGCAATTATCATCGGAACATAACCTATCAAATATCCGCCCGTAGGACCTATAAGCTTAGCCGCTCCTCCTGTAAATCCGCTAAATACCGGTACACCGACAAATCCGATTATCAGATAATCCAGGCAGCTCATGATCGCTCTCTTAGTTCCAAGTACATATATAGAAAAGAATATAGCAAGTGTCCCCAGCGAGATCGGTACAGGACCTATCGGTATGGATATCGGAGCTATAACACATATAACGGCAGTCATCACTGCGATCATCGTGATTGTTTTCGTAGATATCCGTTGTCCTGAAAGCTCTTTTCCAATCTCTATATCAGCTTCCTTTTCTCTCATCATATTCATTTTCTTAAATCCTCCTCAATGCTTTTATGTAATATTTCAATTAACAACTGTCAGTATTATCAATTAAATACCAGAACTATAAAACAGCCATTATTATGTCTATGACTGATATAACGGACCATTGCCTATCTCTGCCTGCTTAACTCCTGTCAATTAGGTGTACATTTGCGAAAGGAGTCCCATGAACAGGGATTATAAACTGACAAGAATTATAGTACGCAAAAAACAATGACAATGAATCCGTTATACCGATCAGAAATAGTATATATTAACACACAACAAATGTCAACCCTTATAGCATTTAAGAGGTTGACATTTCGATTAAATACATTAATAAACTCCAAAAAGATATTATTCTGTCGAAAATAAGAAAAAGATGCGACACTATTCTACTATTTATTACCACAATATATGGTATTATACAGTTGTCGACATACAAACCATATGCAAATCGAAAACCGGCAGATATAATTCAACAAATATTGACTAT
>OMSZ01000332.1 GCA_900313855.1 uncultured Eubacteriales bacterium | reverse complement strand
TGAGGAAAAATCGGTTATCTCGTATTCGCCTCGTTTTTCATGGTAAATGAGTTTGCAATGAAGTCTGCTTACCATTGGAAGTTGAATGATAATATCGGCTACATTACCGTCACGCCCAATCATTATAGGCTGTTCGGGTTCTATTCTTACAATGTAACCGGTATATAGTCCATCAATGCATGTTAGTATGCCATGCTCATTTTTCTCCTGTATAAGAAGTCTGATATTCTTTTGACATCTGCGACTGACAGGTACAGGAAAATTAGTGCCCTTTAGTTGTAATGTGTGGTTATCATAACAAATGATATGGTCCGCCTGAACAAGATAACTCTGGTGACAGCGGATAAAATCAAAGTTGGTAAGTTGTTTTTCGATTATATCTAATCGTTCATAGCAATAATAGGTCTCGTTAGCTGTAAATATGTTAACGGTGCGGAGATCGCTCTCTATATAAATTATGTCTTTGATTGCAATTCTGTAATTTCCGCTCTTGGTATTGATTAACATGATGTTGTTATCTATGGATAATTTGCTCAAGGTATCATTTCTCCTTTGCAAGCTCTTTGTAATACTTGTATAGACGGTCAAGCTGTTTTTCGTCGAATTTATTGGCACCATTTACTATTTCAAAGATAAGTGGTGTATCGCCTTTTTTGATGGTTACGGAATCGGGGGTAGAGTTCTTGGTTTTTCCGATAAGGTAATCAGCACTTGTCCCTAATATCTGTGCCATCTGTATTATGGTGGCGTGAGTAGGTTTCCTTGTTCCTAATTCATATCTTACATAAGAACTCTGAGGAATGTTCATTCTTTGCGAGGCTTCGAGTCTTGTGATTCCGAGAGCCTCCCTTGCTTTCTTTAAGTTTTCCGGTATTAATCTTGGCTGCATGGTATAAATCTCCTTTGAATATGTATAGATATAACAACTTGACAAATGCTATTAGCATACTATAATGTATTCCAATGGCATTTTTATTGTACTATATATTTATAACAATTTAAAGTCGAAGTTTTTTGTTTTACAACATATTGACACCATATATGACACCGCATATAATATAAAGGAGAGAACTATGTCAAAATGGAATAAACTATTAAATAAGATTACATCATTATCAAAAGACTTGCGGTTTTCTGAATTGAAGAAAGTGTTGGAGAGTTATGGATATACGATGAATACCCCAAAAGGTGGAAGTAGCCATTACATATTCAGAAAACCTAATTGTAATCCGATTACGATACCCAAACATGAACCGATTAAAACCGTATATGTTGAAATCGTTAAGCAAATAGTAGAAAGTGAGGAAAATAATGATGAAAACATTGAATGAATACCTCTCTATGAACTATAGGATGGAAATAATTGAAGACAGAAAAGAAGGCGGTTATGTTGTTTCATTTCCTGAACTTCCGGGATGTGTTTCATGTGGAGATACAATTGAAACCGCTGTTTATAATGCGTTGGATGCAAAAAAAGTCTGGTTGACTACAGCAATTGAGGATGGAATTAAGATACAGGAGCCTGATGATCTTGATGAATATTCAGGACAATTCAAATTACGATTACCCAAAAGTCTTCACAAATCACTTGCTGAACATTCGAAAAGAGAAGGAATAAGTATGAATCAATATTGTGTATATCTGTTATCAAAGAATGATGCAGTATATTCCGGATAATAATTATATATGCCAATTAAGAATCTTGATATTAGTCTTTGCTACATGGTATAAATCTCCTTTATATAAGTATATAAATAGTCGTTGACATACATATTGTGTCTGTTATAATATATTTAACAAGGTAGTCGGAGGGTGAGTGCAGTCACCTGACCCGGCGAAATAATTGTACTATTTAGGAATAGCCGTTCTTACTTTGCAGGTGCAGGACGGCTATTTCTTATGTTTGGATTCTATATAGGTCAATAATGCTAATAGCATATAAAGTGTTTTTTCCAATTAAGAATCATTTAAGAAATAGAGAAGAATCAGATTAAGACTTCTCTATTTTTTT
>OMSZ01000139.1 GCA_900313855.1 uncultured Eubacteriales bacterium | reverse complement strand
TAAACATATAAATATCTCCTGAAAAAAGTGTTTGGTCGTGTCATAGATCAAACGGCTTTTGTGCAGGCACAAAACGGTTTTGACTATTGACACATATATCATATTATATATGTCTTAAAAAAGAATTGAATTACAAGATATTATAATACATTTTTGTCGTAAAATAAAGAAAAAAATTATAAAATGTTGTATAATACCTGTCATCAACAATAATTGGCGCGGAAAATACGGCTAATATTATGAAATCAGGAAAATAAACTGTTGCGCTAATATGATTTTTGTGGGAAGATAGAGTATATGACTATTTATCATTGAAAAGGGGGACGCAAAGTGTACGACATTAATTCAATGAAGGCAGAAGAGTTCATTGATCACGATGAGATAATAGAAACTTTGGACTTTGCTGATAAGAATAAGAATAACAGAGAGCTTATTGAACAGATACTTGATAAGGCGGCACCGAAGAAGACGGGCAGGGGCGTTGAGTGCGCCGGACTTTCACACAGGGAGGCGAGTGTGCTGCTTGCCTGCGATGATCCGGAGATCGTTGACAGAATATATGCGCTTGCCAAGGAGATAAAGGAAGCCTTCTATGGCAACAGAATAGTAATGTTTGCTCCGCTTTATCTGTCCAATTACTGCGTCAACCAATGTGTGTACTGTCCTTATCATCTTAAGAATAAAGAGATACCGAGAAAGAAGCTTACGCAGGACGAGATCAGGGATGAAGTCATTGCCCTGCAGGATATGGGACATAAGAGATTAGCTATAGAATGCGGCGAGGATCCGGTTAATAATCCCATAGAATATGTTCTTGATTCAATAAGGACCATTTATTCTGTTAAGCATAAGAATGGTGCTATCAGGCGTGTAAATGTTAACATAGCCGCAACCTCGGTTGAGAATTTCAGAAAGCTAAAGGAAGCGGAGATCGGAACCTACATACTGTTTCAGGAAACCTACCATAAGGAAAGCTATGAGAAGCTGCATCCGGCAGGACCTAAGCATGATTATGCATATCATACGGAGGCTATGGATCGTGCGATGGAGGGCGGTATTGATGATGTAGGACTGGGAGTATTGTTCGGACTTGAGATGTACCGCTATGAATTTGCCGGAATTCTTATGCACGCTGAGCATCTTGAAGCGGTTCATGGAGTGGGTCCGCACACGATCAGTGTACCGAGAGTCAAACATGCGTCGGATATTGATCCGGGAGTTTTTGATAACGGAATAGATGATGATACCTTTGCTAAGATAATTGCCTGCATAAGGATCGCGGTTCCATATACGGGAATGATCATTTCCACAAGGGAGAGCGAGAGCTGCAGGGAGAAGGTTTTGGGACTTGGAATATCTCAGATATCGGGAGGCTCAAGGACTTCCGTAGGCGGTTATGCAGGTTATTCACCGACAGAGAGACCGCATGATACGGAGCAGTTTGATGTGTCGGATCAGAGAACTCTTGACGAGGTGGTTTGCTGGCTGATGAAGACAGGCTATATTCCGTCATTTTGTACGGCCTGCTACAGGGCAGGAAGAACCGGCGACCGTTTCATGTCTCTTTGCAAGATAGGACAGATTTTAAACTGCTGCCACCCGAATGCGCTTATGACATTGCAGGAGTATCTTTGTGATTATGCGCAGCCGGAGACTAAGAAGCTTGGAGAAGCGCTGATCGCAAAAGAGATCAATAATGTGCCTAATGAGAAAACCAGGAAGATTGCCATGGACTATCTTAAGCAGATAAGAGAAGGCGGCAAGAGGGATTTCAGATTCTGACCGATTTAAGGTGAGGGTCATAACAAGGTTTAGCATATAAGGAGAAGTGTTTATGCTGGAGGAAACAAATAAGATACAAAACAAAAAATATTATATAAGGATGATATTGTTCCTGACACTGTCGATACTTATAAATATCGCAGTTAACCGCTTTGTGGGATATATGGGTTTGCCGCTTTATCTTGATAACATCGGTACACTTATTGCGGCAGCTGTAGGCGGTTACCTTCCCGGAATAATAGTTGGCTATGTTACGAATATAGTGAATATGTCAGGTAATCCGGATAATGCTTACTATGCGGTTATAAGTGTATTTATCGCTGTGGCGGGAACGTATTTTGCCAAGAGGGGGTATTTTGACAAATTCCAAAAGTGTCTTTTCACGATACCGGTTTTTGCCATTATCGGAGGTGCTTTTGGGTCGGTTATCACATACCTTATGTACGGCTTTGGAACGGGTGAGGGAATATCGGCACCATTTGCCAAGGAACTTCTTGAAAGTGGAAAGCTGTCTGTGTTTGAAGCTCAGATGATATCGGATGTCACGATAGATCTTATTGATAAGGCGATAACGGTCATAATAGTATTTTTTATATTGAAAATGCTTCCGCAGGCGTTGAAGGCATCACTTAAGATGACAGGCTGGCAGCAGGCACCGCTTTCTGAGGAAGCTCTAGCTGCCGTTTCACATAATGATACGAGGTCTGTTTCATTAAGAGGAAAGATAGTTATGATCATTTCCCTGATAATGATCTTCGTTGCGATAGTTACTACTACAATCAGTTATCTTCTTTACCATAATTTTGCGGTTGGGGAATATACCAATACGGGTATAAGTGTTGCTAAGCTTGCCGCAAGCGTGATCGATGGAGACAGGGTTGATGATTATATAAGCGAGGGAGATGCGCTTGAGGAGTACAGGAAGGTTGAGAACAGTCTCTATAGCATCAAGTCAACCTCTGAGGATATTGAATATCTTTATGTATATCAGATTAAGGAAGACGGCTGTCATGTGGTATTTGATCTTGATACAAAAGACTTAGAGGGTGATGATGCCGGAACCCTGATCCCTTTCGATGAATCTTTTAGTGAATATATCCCTGACCTTCTTGCAGGTAAGGATATTGACCCTATAGTTACGAATGATACCTTCGGATGGCTGCTTACCGATTATGAGCCGATATATGATTCTACTGGTAAATGTGTCGCATACGCCGCTGCGGATATCCAGATGAAGAAGGTTACACTTAACGGCATCAGCTTTCTTACCAGAGTTGCATCGCTGTTTATGGGCTTTTTCATGCTCATACTTGTATTCTGCGTATGGCTTGCGGATTACCGGCTTATATACCCGATTGCGGCAATGACGCTTTCGGCAAGAAAGTTTGCTTATGACAGCGAGGAAGCTATAGATGTTAGCGTTGCAAGACTTAATAATCTCAACGTACATACGGGTGACGAGATAGAGAATCTTTATGAGTCACTATCAAAGACGATAGCTGAGACGGTTGGTTATATTGAGGATGTGAAGGAAAAGGGCGCAGAGCTTGCTCATATGCAGAACGGACTGATCTATGTTTTGGCTGACCTTGTGGAGAGCCGTGATAAGAATACCGGAGATCATGTAAGAAAGACGGCTGCCTATGTCAGACTCATCCTTGCCAAGATGAAGGAAAAGGGCGTATATACAGAATGTCTTACAGATGCTTATATCGAGGATGTAATTAATTCAGCACCGCTTCACGACGTGGGTAAGATCAAAGTATCGGATATTATTCTTAACAAACCGGGCAGACTTACGGACGAGGAGTTTGAGATCATGAAGAGTCACACAACAGCCGGTAATGACATTATCGCCAGTGCGATGGCATTGGTTTCTGACAGCGGTTACTTAAAGGAAGCTAAGAATCTTGCTACTTATCATCACGAGAAATGGGATGGCTCGGGTTATCCGAGCGGAATAGCAGGAGAAGAGATTCCGCTATCTGCAAGGATAATGGCGGTTGCCGATGTGTTTGACGCGCTTGTGTCAAGGCGAAGTTACAAGAAACCATTTACCTTCGAGCAGGCGATGGATATAATACGTGAGGGCGCGGGGAAGCATTTTGACCCGAAGCTTGCAGAGCTTTTCATTGAGGCTGGTGATGAGGTGAGAAAGATTGCAGAGGAGCATGAGAAAATGAATGAAGATAATATATGATAAAGCAGATGTAAATGATATAACAGAGCTTACAAGATTCCGCCTGGATTATCTTGAGGAGGATATTGGCGGAGTCAAGGAGGATGAGCGGGATATTATAGAGGAGAGGCTTCCTGTCTATTATAAGGAGCATCTTAATAAGGATTTTCATGTGTTTGTGGCGAGAGACGAGGATAAAGCGGACATAGTCGGCTGCTGCTTTCTTTTGGTTACGGAAAAGCCCGCTAATCCGAACTTTATAAGCGGTCTTACCGGAACGGTGCTCAATGTATATGTTAAGCCGGAATATCGAAGGCGCGGCATTGCAAAGCGCATGATGGAGGAGCTTATAAGCTTTGCGAAGGAGTCCGGACTTGATAATGTGGAATTAAAGTCTACTGACAGCGGTTATGAATTATACAGGTCGCTTGGTTTTGAGGATGAGGTTTCTAAGTATCACAGGATGAAGATAGTTTTAACTCAGTCGGAGAAATCCCCCACCTCTAAGCTTAGGTGTAGGTGGGGGTTATGTCAAACTATACTCAGTCGGGGTACAAG
>OMSZ01000184.1 GCA_900313855.1 uncultured Eubacteriales bacterium | reverse complement strand
TGTCCATAGATGCTTCTGATATTTCATCAATTTTCTTAACAATACTGTCTACAAGAAAATAGGTATCCGCTAATGAGATTATACCAAATACAATAATTAGCTGCAGCATTTGCGGCATATTAAGTATAAGATATAAGGTTACAAGAATTGAGGCAACAAAACCAACAGCACTAAATGTCAGATTGGATTTCTTGATCTTCATAATATACCTCCATTTAAAATGATCAGAATATTAATAGTTAGTTTAAATGCAGTCATACAATATAAAACATGTAATTAATAAAATGCAGCTGTGTCATATGATGTAAAGACACATAATGCACCCGGCGGGAATCGAACCCACAACTAATCTTTAGGAGAGACTTGTTATATCCATTTAACTACGGGTACTGATTTATCTATCCAATATTATCTATCGGTAATATCGATCAAAAAAATGATACCTGACCTTGAAGCCATATTATTCCTTTAAAGCGTCTTCCGACTTTAGGTATACCTTCTAAATCTAATGAATTGATCACAACATTTATATAAATGTCATTACATAATACAGTTAGATTATACACCATTTCTCCGGAAAATTCATTAGTTATTTCTTCTATTTTTTTAATTGTTCCTAATATGGAATAATGTTCATTATCAATTCCATAAGGTATGAAGTAAGTATCTATTACAGTAAGCAGATCCTCTTCCTTGATTCTTTTTGATGCTAGGGAAAAAGTATCCATATCATCAATAGTCAGATTTTCTAAAGCGTCCAGATCACCTGAACGGGCCTTTGCAATCAGTTTTTTTCTTTCTTTGCTGCTGATCGGTTGTTTTTCATATGGAAGAGAGACATGGTCTAAATGAACACCATAAAGAATTCTTCCGCTAAGTGAAAGAGCACCGAATTTAACTTTTTTGGGATTTTTATAGTAGTCGTTTAACCAAATACTTCTGACATAATCTACAACATTTTGTAATTTATATATCAGGGTTATTCCAAGATTATAATCATCGGAAACACAGGAATAGGCTTCTGTATCTGTGTGTCCGTCGATCTGGATATCAGGCTGGATCGTAGTTGTTTTTCCTATACAATAAGGAAATGAATTGTCTACCATTATTGTTCCTGAAGCATCTGCTTCCGCAACAACAGAAAGGCCAATACCTTCGCCTATATTGTAAAAAACCTGGATAACTTTGGTATTAGTTCCGACTTCAATTTCTCTGCGGTCGACAGCTTCTTTAAGAGCAGTCTTAATTAAAGTATTTTGTTCTATTTTATTTTTTAATTTGGAAAATCCGATTGCTCTAAAATAACTGTGCATAATATCCTCATTATTATATTGTTTATAATTGCGCATGCATTTTTTATACATACGATTTTAATTAATTACTGTTAAAGCAGTAATTATAATTATTAAAAATTTTAATAACTGATGTCAGGCTTTCTTTCTTCTCTTTCTTTGGCTGCTTCTTTGGCTCCTGCCGTTCCCATTGCAACATTTAATGCAAGACGTTCTTCTTCTGACAAAATGTAATAAGATTCTTCGTTATTTACTTCTTTGCAATAAGTAAAACAACCTTCACGGCTATGCATAGAGGTTATGATTATTCCGTCATGGTTTTCCGTAAGAAGAGCTAAAGAAAAACTAAGCTTTCCTGACATTTCTTTGAATGCGTCATACTTTACAAGACCTATTTTACAAAAGGTTGTTAGAAATTTTTCGTTAATGATTTTGATATCATTATTCTGACGCTTTTCATTTTTGACTACCTGACGGATCTCATTAAATCTTTTAATGATAACCTCTTCCAAATTAGCAGCATCATTACCGGTTGTAAATTTGGAAAGACGTTTGTTAAGCTTACCATACTTTGATAATAATACAAATATCAGTATGAATTGTATTATGACTAAAGCTAATAATATTATAACAATCAGGTCGGTTCCTATTCCGAGTTGTTGAAAAATATTAGATCCAAATCCCATAATAAAAGATTCTTCCTTTGTTATTATTTGATAAAAATGTCAAAAACAATTAATGACATACAAGGTGTTTTATATTTATAGTGATCAGTTTTGAATAGAATATATCATTTCCATAATATGTTCTAATTCTTCTTTTGAAAAGTATTCTATTTCGATTTTTCCTTTATTATTATTCTTAGGCTTGATCGTGGTTTTTGCACCAAGTTTATATTTGAATTTTTCCTCAAGGTCTTTGTATAAGAAGGAAAGATCTTCTTCAGCAGCTTCCTCTTTCTCGTTTTTAGGATTAGGCGGTTGATTGATTATCTTTTTAACTAATTTCTCTGTTTCTCTTACAGATAATCTTTCATCAAATACTTTACATGCTGTCTCATATTGGAGTTCGGGATCCTCTATTGAAAGAAGAGCTCTTGCATGACCGTTTGATAATTTTTCGTCAATTACCATTTCCTGAACTGCTTCTGATAATTTGAGCAATCTGAGAATATTGGTTATTGCTGTTCTGCTTTTTGAAACTCTTTCAGCTACGTCATCCTGCTTAAGTTGAAATTCATTAATTAATCTCTGATAAGCCTGGGCTTCTTCTATAGGATTAAGATCTTCTCTCTGAATGTTCTCGATAAGACCTATTTCCATAACCTGCTTATCGTCATAATCCTTTATGATAACTGGAACCTCTTTAAGACCTGCCTTCATTGCAGCACGCCAACGACGCTCACCTGAAACAAGTAAGTAATATTTGTTTCTCTTGGTCACAACTAATGGCTCGATCACTCCATGTTGAGCTATAGAATCAGCAAGCTCTTGTAACGAGTCTTCGTTGAATTGTTTTCTGGGCTGATCTTTGTTGATCTCTATGTCTTTAATTTTCAAAGTCATTTCTTTTGGTACTTCTTTGATGACCTCTTTAATGACTTCTTTTGTTTTTACTTGACCTGTAGTGGCTTTGGAATTTTTTCTGCTTTGCTTTGTATCAACGCCAAGCATTGTATCAAGACCATTGCCTAATCCTCTTTTTGGCATTTTTAATCCTCCGAATGTACGGTAATATATTCTTAATAATAATATTTGTTTCGATCATGTTCATGTTAAAACGGTATTAATATCAATATATATATAGAAATATTAAACGTATATATTTGTAATAACTTCATCAGCTAAAAGTCTGTAGCTTTCTGCACCTGTACTTCTTGAGTCGTATGTTACTATTGGCATTCCATGACTTGGTGCTTCAGCTAATCTGACATTTCTTGGGATGATGGTTTTATATACATTCTGGTTTAGATTTTCTTTTACATTTTCAACTACCTGTAAAGACAGATTAGTTCTTGAATCATACATAGTGAAAACAACACCCTCAATTTTAAGGTCTTTATTGAGATTTTGTTGTATTAATTCTATGGTATATATTAATTGTGATAAACCATCAAGAGCAAAGAACTCACATTGGATAGGAACTAATACAGTATTTGCAGCTGTCATGGAATTGATTGTTAGCATGCCTAATGCAGGAGGACAATCTATAATGATATAATCATATTTATCCTTAATCTTTTTAAGTATGTTTTTAAGTATATACTGGGTGTCTTTTTCACCGACGAATTCTACCTCTGCTCCTGCAAGATAACGGTTCGATGGCAACAGATTAAGTCCCGGGAATACATTGATAAGCATTGCTTCTCCAACATTACATTTATCGCACATAACATCATGGATTGTGTATTCTAATTCGTCTTTTTGAACTCCGAAGCCTGTGGTTAAATGTCCCTGTGGATCCATGTCTACTGCTAAGATTCTGAATCCTTTTTCTGCCAAACAAGCCGCAAGATTAATAGAGGTAGTAGTTTTACCGACACCACCCTTTTGATTTGCAACTGCGATTATTCTACCCATTTTTGATCTTCCTTTTGCTGAAATTGGTTTTGATTGTAAGCTTTCGACAAGGCAATCGATGAACATAGATAATAATCGATTGTAATTATCCTGTTTTCAAGCTTAACTATTATAGCATAGATGGGAAAAAAGAGAAAGACGACATATAGTAAATTTATTTGAGTCTTATACAAGTTCTTGATATAATGTTTCACGTGAAACATTCTCCTCTGCAAATCCGGGTTTGTCGAGCTGGTGTTTGACAGACGCACATGTTAAACGGTATACCGATATCTCACTTCCGCTGTCCGTATATAAGAGTTTGTAAGTATTCCATGCTCAACTCGCAGTAGAACTGCTCGTTGTCACGGCGTTCGCCTTATATGTATGATTGCATATATTTACACTTGCG
>OMSZ01000260.1 GCA_900313855.1 uncultured Eubacteriales bacterium | reverse complement strand
TTGGTGCAACCTTCTTTGTGACTATCAGAAGTTATATCAAGGCAACTAATTGGACGATCCACGATCCTATGTCTGATGAAGGTAAGGAGCTTTACAGCAATGCAGTATTGCTGCCGGGCTTATCTGCTTGCTTTGAACGGTATGCCGATAAAGGAGTCAGGGACAGCGATTATATGGTCGAGACATATAGCTACCAAAGTGTTTCGGAAATGTGTGATGCCTTGCCAAAGGGCTGTAATGAGGGGATCAAAGCAGCTCTTGATGAAGGTGTATACGAAAATGCTGAGGATATATACGGCACCCCGGTTAAGAGATACCAGATTAATACTGGTCTTCCGCTAATTGATCAAGAGGCGGTTACTGAGAAATACAGATATGCGTACGCAGGAGCCTTCATTTATTACTATGTTTTGGAATATTCTGACGGAACCTGCAGATTTGCGGTTCTGATAATGGATACCTGATGAAGGTATAGTATCAGCTGCGAAGCTTGATACGTGTGTAGAGATAAATAAAGTAGTATATCAGCTACGAAACTTGATATGTGTGTAAGATATAAAATAAGGGGCGTTCGTTTCGGATCAATTCATCCGGCGAACGCCCCTGTTTATTGATGATATTTTTTAGATTAGTCCTCGTCCGGTCTTTCTAACTGTTCTTCTTCGATATCCTCAAAGAGAGAAAGCATAGGAACAATTGACGTATCACCCTTCATTTTTCTTGCTACATAGTTAGCGGTACATTCCATTACCTTAGGGGAAAGAACGATAACACCGATAAGGTTAGGAAGCATCATAAGTCCGTTAAATGTATCCGAAATATCCCATGCAAGCTGCGCATTTACCAAAGCGCCGAACATTACCATACCTACGAATACAACTCTGTAAATGATGATCGCCTTTGTACCGAACAGATACTCAAATGCCTTAGTTCCATAATGGCTCCAGCCAAGTACTGTTGAGTAAGCAAAGAGAAGTATCGCGATAGCGATGAACATTGATCCCGGTTTTCCGAATGCCTGCTCAAAAGCGTAGCTCATAAGGTTGCTGGCCTCAACATCTGCTGCGTGACCTGCCAATGCTCCGGTAGAAAGATCGATAGCACCGCTTGAAAGGATCGTGAAAGCTGTAAGTGTACATACGATGATCGTATCTGCGAACACCTCGAAGATTCCCCACATACCCTGACGTACAGGCTCTTTAACATTTGAGCTTGAGTGAACCATAACCGAAGAACCAAGACCTGCCTCGTTAGAGAATACTCCACGTTTCATACCCATTTTCATAGCAAGTGCAACGCCCGAACCAACTGCTCCGCCGGCTGCGCTCTTTAAGTGGAAAGCGCCCTGTATTATTGAAACAAATACGGCAGGAATTGTAGTTATGTGTGTGATTATGATAAACAATGTTCCGAGAAGATAAAGGATTACCATGAACGGAACGAGCTTTTCTGTCATAGCGGCTATTCTCTTGATACCACCGATCGTTACAAGTCCGACTGCGAGTACAAGGAAAATACCGATGCCCACCTTAGGAAGCTTAAATGCATTATGCATGTTGACCGTGATCGAATTAACCTGACTCATGTTACCGATACCGAATGAAGCAAGGAGACAGAAGCATGAGAACAATACGGCAAGTATTGCACCGATCTGCTTACAGCCCTTCTTTGATCCGAGACCGTCTCTTAAGTAGTACATCGCACCACCGCTCCACTCGCCACTTTCGTTACGACGGCGGTAAAGGATACCAAGTACGTTCTCTGAGTAGTTTGTCATCATTCCGAAAAATGCGATCAGCCACATCCAGAAAACTGCTCCCGGACCACCCGTTGCTATAGCGGTTGCGACACCGACGATGTTACCTGTTCCGACTGTTGCGGCAAGTGCCGTACAAAGTGACTGGAACTGAGAAATTGTCTTATCATCGGTATGTGCTGTTACGTGCTTGTCACCGAAGATTGCTCCGATGGTGTGTTTCATCCAGTAACGAAAATGTGTTAACTGGAAAAACTTTGTCATGCAGGTCATAAGGATACCTACAAATGCAAGCAGGATAAGTGCCGGCCATCCCCAGACTGCGCTGTTAATGGCGTCATTTATCTTTGTTACCTGTTCCAAAAAACTTTCCATGATCTACCTCCCTGGTTATACTTAGATGAGTATGTATATAACTCCTTGATTAGTGCTGCAGAAAACAATATATAAACGTGAAACCACAAGGAACCTGCGCCTGCGAATAAGCCACAAAGTTGCAAGCAAGTCACAAAGCCGCAAGTGCGCTGTGCCTGCAAATAAGCCAAAAGGCCGCAAGCAAGTCACAAGGCTGCATGTATCGCGATAAATGTTTCCTGCAAACAAAAGAATAGAGTGGTCCTCTAATAATAATAACCACTCCATTGCGTTAAATCATTAAACAGTATAAATAATAATATAGGAAAAATCAAGAAAAACATTAGAAATTTTTATAAAAATGATTTTCTGTGGCTTTGTCTGTTGATTTTTTCTTATTTGCAGAGTATTATATGCGATGGAATATGTACCAGATAATATGAAGATCAGATAGCATTTACGGCTCTACAATATAGAAAGGAATGTTGTATGGTCTGTCGTGGTCATATTGGTATCATCTGCGGTGTGCCTGATCCTGATATATGTAAGGGATAAGAAAGATAGATAGGTTTGGTTGAGGAAATGATAGAGAAGATATTTGAGCGTGACGGAAAGAAAATATACGGTAAGCTCTATGAGCCTGAGGGTAAGGATAACTATCCGATCGTCATAATCGGTCATGGCTATGGCGAAGATTGCTCCGATGTTGAAGGTTATGCCAGCGCGTTTGCAAGGCATGGAATAGGCGCGTATACATTTGATTTTATCGGTGGCAGTAATAACAGCCGAAGTGATGGCGAGGTTGAGGAAATGTCGGTGCTTACCGAGGCTGAGGATCTGGATAAGGTGTTAGATGGCATTGAAGAGATTCCGCAGGTCGACAAGGATAACATTTTCTTGATGGGCGAAAGCCAGGGTGGATTCGTGGCTTCCTATGTTGCCAGCAAGAGAAGCGAGGAGCTTAAAGGTCTCATGGCGTTATATCCGGCCTATGTGATTCATGATGATGCGTGGAGAAGAACGCCGGATCCCTATAAGATTCCCGAGACGATGGATATGATGGGAATGACGATCGGGCGCAAATACAATGAGGATGCTATGTCATTTAATATTTATGACATGCTGCCGGACTATGACGGCAATGTGCTTATCCTGCACGGGACGTCGGACCATTTGGTGCCAATCTCGTATTCGGAGAAGGCGGTGGAATCATTTCCTTCTGCGGAGCTTGTCAAAATCGATGATGCCGGACATGGTTTTCACGGCGCAGATGACAAATTCGCAACCAGGAAAATGATTCAGTTTGTCAGAGAGAATGTGACAGCGGGCAGAGTGAATTGAAGGCGGACATAGTGGGTTGATGTCGTTCAGAGTGAATTGAAGTTGGACAGAGTGAATTGATGGCAGACAGAATGAATTGATGGTGTTCAGAATGAAGTTAAGTAAATGTTGGAGGAAGGGTTATGATTCAGAACAGATATACCAATGATAGCGTGGAGTTTTCGTGTGAGGTTTTTCCTCCGAAGAGAAATGATGAGATGTATGATATTTTTCAGACGCTTGATGATATCAGTACATTGAAGCCGGATTATATAAGTGTTACATATGGCGCGGGTGGCAGCAACAGCAAGAAGACTGCCAAGATTGCCGCTTATATCCAGCATATCTGTGAGGTTGAGTCCTTGGCGCATATGACGGCAGTCGGGATGACGCCTGATTCGCTAAATGATCTTTTGGACGAACTTAAAACAAAGGGAGTTAAGAGGATACTTGCTCTTCGCGGTGACAGACCAAGGACTATGACCGAGGAGGAGTTTGCAAACAGATATTATAAATATGCCTCCGATATTATTCCGGAGATCAAGAAGCATGGTGACTTCAAGATATATGCCGCATGTTATCCGGAAAAGCATCCGGAATCACCTGATGTTGAAAGCGATATAAAGTATTTGAAAGCAAAGGTTGATCTGGGCGTTGATGAGCTGATCACGCAGATGTTCTTTGATAACGAGAAGCTTTACAGATTCATGGAGATGATAGAAAAGGCTGGTATTAAGGCTAATATTCATGCCGGAATCATGCCGATAACAAGAGCCAACCAGTTAGGAACAAGCGTGTCGCTTTCAGGTTCTTCGGTTCCAACAAAGCTTTCAAATCTCATTGCAAAGTACAGCGAAGATCCTGCCGGAATGAAGAAAGCCGGGATCGAGTACGCGGTTGATCAGATTGACGATCTGTTAAAGCATGGCGTTAAGGGCATTCATTTATACAGCATGAATAAGGCCGATGTGACTAAGGAGATATATGAAGCAATAGTTGGTTAATATGTGTAAGGTGCTTTTTGTATTTGAGGAGCAATCTGGTGATATGTCAAGAGGTTAATTGAAAAGTTTTTGATATGAATTTCTGAAAAAAGGGCAACTTTAATAGACCTATT
>OMSZ01000011.1 GCA_900313855.1 uncultured Eubacteriales bacterium | reverse complement strand
CTTAATAGACTTGAGACAGGAAAGTACGACAACAGGCAGAGCTTCATTGAGGATTCCGCTTATGCCATGATAGGGCAGATGTACAGAGCTAATGGCGGCAAGCTGCCTAATAATAAGGATGGCGGCAACATGACCCTTGAGGATTATAAGAATATGCAGATTAGTTCAAAAGCATTTGTTGATTCCCTGATGGTTCCGGGCTCGCCTGACAAATTTATTTCACCTAAGAAGATTGCGGCCATGGCCAATAATAGCCAGAAAATTCATAATATGGCGAAGGATAGAGCTGCCGAGATGAATAATAATAAAACTGTTCAGCAGAATTTGGCACAAAGAAGACCAGCGCCTGTAAAGAAGACTGTAAATCAGAAGCAGGCTGGTGTAATGGGCGGAAATTGAAAGGAGATATAACATGTTAAACATTGAGAAAAAATCTGAAGGAAATAATTTGACTATTGAGCTTACAGGAAGGCTTGACACTACAACAGCGCCTGACCTTGAGAAAGAGGTTAAGGGTAATATAGAGGGTGTAGAGAGTCTGGTATTTGATTTCAACGCTCTTGAGTATATATCATCTGCAGGACTTCGCGTGCTTCTTTCTGCTCAGAAGATTATGAACAAGCAGGGAGAGATGGTAGTGAAGAATGTTTCTGATGATCTGAAGGAGATATTTGAGATAACAGGTTTTTCTGATATTCTTAACATTGAGTAGAGTATTGGGGATTGAAGGAGTTACTTGTGATGGCAGAATTATTGAGAGAACAACTTGATAAGCCGGGTATCCTTGGAATAGAACCGAAACCGAGAGAGAGCAGGCAGAAGCTTCTGCTTTCAGAAAATATAATAAATGAATTGTTCGACAGTAATTGTGGGATTGAGAATATTGTGATTCTGCACATCAATCACTGTATGGAGAATTCGTTTGAGTTTTGCAGGGTGCTTTCGACTGTCTTTGAGACAGTAATATTTGTGGGAGCACCCTACAATAATCTAATGCCGCCCATAGAGGATTCATTTATAGGTTATGCCGCTATAGATTCAAAGGATCGGAAGACTTCTGACATATACCGTAACGGAGTAATCTGTGACACCTATGGGGGTGGTTTTATCGAGCTTGTACATAAGATGATTGAACAGGCAGTTATAAATGATATAATACCTCTCCTGGAAAAGGGAAAGAGGCTTCTGGTTATTGAGGATGGTGGTTATCATTACAAGGTCTTTCGGGAGTTTTCCAAGCAATACCCCATATTGATAAGCAGTATGCTTGGAGCCGTGGAGCAGACAACTTCCGGGACACTGCGGGGATACAGGCTTGCCAGGGAGTTGGGATACTATTATCCACATACAAGTGTGGCAAGGTCTGATATCAAGATGAATATTGAGTCACGCTTCATTGCGGAACGGGTTGTGGAGGAGCTGTCCAGATTTCTGTACGGAATTAATGCTTTTCTGGAGTTTCATGAAATACTGCTTGTGGGATATGGCGTGATTGGAAGAGCCATAGCACAGCTGCTTAAGGGGCGTGCGGTGGATCTATGTGTGTATGATACTAATCCCACTATTATGAATGTTGCGGCAGATGACGGACTAATGACGGTTACGGCATCTGATTACGGAGGATTTCCAACGGATACGGTACTGATTGGCAATACGGGTGTTGCTTCAGTGGATGAGCATATGCTTTCCTGCTTCTTTGCAGGGAATGGGAAAAAACTATATCTTGTAAGCAGTTCATCTCAGGATATAGAGTTTCAGACCTTTCTGGAGATGACTGAGGGTAAGAGACCATTTCCTGATAATTCAGTACTTAAAGCCATATATACATCCACCGGAGTGGACGAGTATGTTTTTTCGTGCGTTAACAATGAAGGAAGCAAGATGGAAAAGAGCGTATTTGTGATAGCGAAGGGACGTCCGGTGAATTTCTTCCGAACCAATGTTATCAGTCTTACCAACTGTATGATAGACTTGATATTTGCACAGATGATACTATTATCATCATGGCTGTGCTATCATCCGGATGCCGAGAAAAGGCTGTATATGCTGGGTACAGATATGATACTGGAGGAAAAATGCTCGGAGGAGGAGTTGCTTAATAAGTGGCTTTCACTGTACCATTTCTCGATGACGGATGGTCGGGAGCTGCTTACGGATGCCCACCCGGCAAAGATGCTTCTTCAGGAACATTTTTTCAGAATGAGGATGTGAAGATGGAAAAAATTGAAAAACGAATTGTTAAGGATACCTTTGGAAAATTCCTGATTCCCACAGTGACAAGTTCACTTGCTCTTTCGATAATTTCCATGACGGATCTTATTATTGCGGGTAATCTGATCGGGCCGGAGGCACTAACGTCTATTGGTGTGGCACTTCCTGTTGTGATTCTTGCCCAGATACTGTATGCCCTTTTCGGCATGGGAGGAGCAATTCTATTATCTACACGTATGGGACAGGGAGACAGGCAGGGATGTAGCAGGATATTCACTGCATCAATGATATGTGCCGTGTTTTTCTCAGTTGTAATAGGTATAACCGGAAGAATAATGCTTATGCCGGTTACGGAACTGCTTGGAGGAACCGTAGGCAACGGCATAGACGGACCGGAGGGGTATATCGGAGTGCTTTTTATTGGATTTCCAATGCTTGTGCTTTCACCGGTGATGGTTACCTTCCTGCGAAATGATAACGAACAGCGCTATGCTATGATATGTGTACTTATTACCGGATTATTGAATGTGCTGTTGTCGGTATTCTTTGTGAAGGCGGCACATTTATCCGGGGCCGGTATAGCGCTTGGAACAATCGTTGCAGAGGGTATATGCTGTCTGCTGGCATCACTTAAGCTTTTTAACAAAAACAGGATGTTTCGTCTGGTGCGTTTTTGGAAGCGGTCGGATGAGAAATTATTCGGACTGTCCTGTAAGATTGCAAGACAGGGAGCGACACTTGGTGTTATATTTGCCTCACAGATACTGCTTACCATAGTTATCAACCGTCTGCTTAATGCTCACGGCGGAAGTGAGGGTATAGCCATATACGGTATATTAAAGTATCTTATCAATTTCATTTTTGCTCTTTTTGATGGTGTAACAGGCTCCATGCAGCCTATGCTTGGAATCTATTATGGCGAGAAAGAAGAGGAGAATGTACGGGAGACTGCACGGATTGGTTATATTTCAATGCTTGTTATTGCGTTATGCCTTGCTTTTGTTACGGCATTAGGAGGGCGTATCCTTTGTGCTCTGTTTAGTGTGACAGGGGAGGGGATGATGCGAGAGACCATACTGGCTCTTCGGGTGCTGGCAGTATATTTCCCGATAGTAGCATTTACAACCTTTGTCAACGCTTTTTACCGTTTTACAGGTAAGGTGGGGACGGCGTTTTGCTTAAGTCTTCTCGATAACCTTGTGTTCGGATTGTCTGCAGTGTGTATTATGGTGCGGCTTATAGGAATGAGGGGTGTCTGGTTGGGGCTGCTTGCAGGAGGGGTGGCAACAGCCATCTTCGTTATAGTATATTGCCTTTTTAAGAGACAGGGGTTATTACTGCTTAAGAAGGAAGCCTTTGTACGACCTGATGGAGAGTTCCATTCGGTAAGTGAAACCACAAGCGATAATATACCTGCGCTGATAGAGGATTTGGAAAAGTACTGTGACGAGATGGAGATAGGAGTTAAGAAGGCATTTTATATACATCTTGTTATAGAAGAGCTTGTGGTTAATGTTGTCGGCATGGCGGAGAACAGCCGCAGTGGCTTTAACTATGTGGATGTGAGGATTACCCCTAATGTGAAGGGTGAGGATGGGTCTGTTATGCTTCGTGTACGTGATAATCTGACGCAGTTTGACCCTTCGGCTTCAGAAGTGGGTAATATAAACGCTCTTGTGGATGGAGTAATGTCGGATGATTCGGACACAAATGACACTGAAGGCAATATTAACGAACTGGGACTTGGTATAGTGAAAAAGATCGCAAAAGAATATCACTATCGACGTACCATCGGATACAATAATTTTATGGTAATAATATAAAGGGAGGGTGTTATGAAAGAGATATTGAAGCCTTTTACAAAGAAAGAGTGGCTTTTCAGGATACTTTTTGTGGGCGTCCTTTTTGTGGTGGTGGCTGCACCATTCAAATCAATCTTAAGCCTTGTGCCCGGTATGACTGAGGTCAGACCTGCCAATATGATACCTGTGGTGTTTGGTATAATGTGGGGCCCGGCAGGGGCATGGGGAATCGCCATCGCTAACGCCATTACGGATATTATAAGCGGTTCGGGATTTCATATCTGGTTTCCCGGTTTTCTTATTAACTTTTTTTACGCATATCTTCCATACAAAATGTGGTACAGTATGGATTTTGGAAGGGGCTATGTGGAAAAACCCCGTCTTAGAAGTGTTAATGATATTCTCCGCTTTATATTTATTGTTTTCATAGATTCTCTGATTACTACGGTGCTGTTATCCATGCTGTTTGAATATCTTGGATTCCAGACCTACGGTTCTTCCGGACTTTTGCTGTTTTTCAATAATTTTGATTTTGCTGTAGTACTTGGTATTCCGGTGCTGCTTCTGTGGACCAGCCGCAGAAAAGCAGTATTCTGGGTACCTGATGGTTCGGAGAAAAGGGAGGGTTCATTTATTCCGACAGTTTGTGATATACTTATTTTCGGGATAGCGGTTTTCGGCATGATCTATTATCTTCTTTCCAGATTTGCAGGAACACAGATTCCTGTCAGGATTGAGTTTGTTCTTCTTGTGATATGTCTTATTATCCAGGGATTGTATATTCTGAAGCCTTTTTCACACTATCAGAGTATGACCTTCAAGGTCAATATCCGTACCATGTCTATCAGGGCAAAGGTTGTACTTGGATTTCTTCTGATTACAATATTCTGCGTATTACTGGTTGGCGTGACATCTTATTTCGGACAGGCAAATGTATTAGAGCGCAAGGAGCTTTGGGAATATATCTATGCTGTGGTGGGTATATCTTTGAATGTATTGTTCGTAGTGTCAATTATCTTCCTGAATTTCATAGAGAAGAATATTACCATACCGGTTGAGGTGCTGGCAGAAGAGGTGGATGAATTCGCCGGCAGGGATCATTTAGAGGATGTTAAATCAGGGGGTGATTTTAATCGGGAAAGGCAGAAGATACATACAGGTGATGAGATTGAAGGTCTTTCAGAATCCTTCGGGCATATGATGGACGATATTACAAGCTATGTGGATAATCTGGTATCGGTTACGGCTGAGAAAGAACGTATCGGTGCAGAGCTTTCCCTTGCCACAAGAATTCAGGCGGACATGCTTCCGAATGTCTTTCCGGCGTTTCCGGAGAGACCTGAGTTTGACATCTTTGCCACAATGACACCGGCTAAGGAGGTAGGTGGAGATTTCTATGATTTCTTCTTAGTGGATGATGATCACATTTGCATGGTAATGGCAGATGTATCGGGAAAGGGAGTTCCGGCTGCACTTTTCATGATGGCATCTAAGATTATGCTTGCGAACAATGCCATGCTTGGCAAATCTCCGGCTCAGATTCTGGCTGATACCAATATGGCAATATGCGCCAATAACCGTGAGGAGATGTTCGTAACTGTGTGGCTTGGTATTTTAGAGATTTCCACCGGAAAGCTTACTGCGGCGAATGCGGGACATGAGTATCCGGCAATACGCTATTCGGACGGAAGCTTCGAGCTTTATAAGGATAAACATGGCTTTGTCATAGGCGGTATGGAGGGTGTTAAGTATAAGGAGTATGAGCTTACCCTTACACCGGGCTCTAAGATATTTGTATATACCGACGGTGTGGCTGAAGCAACGAATGCAGAAAATGAACTTTTTGGAACAGAGAGGATGATAGAAGCACTGAACAAGGATGCCGCTGCGCATCCTGAGACAGTACTTGAAAATGTAAGAAATGCAGTAGATGGATTTGTTAAGGAAGCGGAGCAGTTTGACGATCTTACAATGCTCTGCATGGAATATATTAGCAGTACGCAGGTAAAGGAGAATAAGGCTGATGACGAATGAACTAAATATTGAAGCCCTCCCTGATAAAATGCAGGATGTACTGGACTTTGTGGATGAGCACCTTGAGAAGATGGGTGCATCCATGAAGGTGCAGATGCAGCTTGATGTGGCGGTAGAGGAACTGTTTGTTAATATTGCTCATTATGCTTATACACCTGATACGGGAAATGCCATCATACATGTGGATGAGGATAATGAGAATAATCAGATATCTATTACATTTACAGATACCGGAAAACCCTATAACCCTCTGGCAAGACCTGACCCTGATGTGACTCTTTCTGCTGAGGAAAGGCAGATAGGGGGACTTGGTATATTCATGGTAAAGAAGAGTATGGATGACGTAAGATATGAATATAAGGATGGGTGCAATATCCTGACCATAACCAAGAAACTTTAGATTAAGTATAGTTAGGTAATTGCGAAACTCTATTTCATTGTTTTACCTCTGTGCATATTGCATAGTTCAAACGCAGACACGCTTTCGCTCGGTTGCTCACGCAGCGGTACTAATGCACCAAAATACGGTGCATAAGTACCGGCGGTCGCAAACGGTCTGCTTATTGAATCTATACAATATGCACAAGACAATCAAGTGAAATCGTGAGTTTCGCAATTACCTGATTAAGTATAGTTTAGATAAGGAGAGATAGTATGAATAAAAGGAGCACTAACAAGATGTTCCAGGTTTCTACCTTGCAGGCCCTGGCTCTTGGATATTCAAGAGAGGTAATAAATGTGAGTGAATTGCTGGAAAACGGTGATATCGGACTTGGAACCTTCGAGGATGTTAACGGTGAGATGATAGTCCTTGATGGCCATTGTTACAGAGCTGATGAAAAGGGAGATGTCAGCGAGGCTGATGGCAAAATAGGCGTTCCATTTTCGTCTGTGACATTCTTTGCTGAGGACAGGCATTGTGAGATTGGTGCTACAGAGACCATCGAAGATCTCAAAAGGCAACTTGATATTCTTATTGAGGAGGACTTCGGTCTTAACAGTATGCACGTTGTCCGTATCGATGGAAGCTTCAAAAGAGTATGTGCACGAAGTGAATCAGGCTACAGAGCCCACCATGTTTCATTGAAGGACGCATTAACTGAGACACAGAGGGATTTTTACTTTGATGACATAGCAGGTACTCTGGTCTGTGTATATTATCCTGATTATATGGACGGTATAAATGCTTCGGGATGGCATCTGCATTTTGTCTCTGAGGACAGAAAAAAAGGCGGGCATGTCTTTGATGTGGTAATGAAAAATGGAGTTGCGCACTTTAACAAGATCACGAATATAGAGATTGCGCTTCCTCATGAGCCTGCCTTTGATACCTATGCATTGAAAGGTGCTTCTAAGGAGGAGATCAAGAGTGTTGAACAGGGAGAATAATAACAGATGACATTCTGCCCGGCGATATAATAACCGTATATATGGGCTACAGAACAATGGTCTATCAGCAGGATGATCTTTATATT
>OMSZ01000223.1 GCA_900313855.1 uncultured Eubacteriales bacterium | reverse complement strand
CAAAATAAAAAAGAGTTTCGCTCGCGAAACTCTAGCGCCAAGCGCGGTTGCTGCAAGCAACAATTTCCAAACGCGCGAGTGTGCATCCCCGCGGAGCGTTTTTGCTTTATAGGAAATGAAGTTTCCTATAAAGCAAAAATAAGGACCCGGTCTCCGGATCCTTATTACAAACGCTTTCATTCTTCCCAAAACAGCTCATCTAATGTCTTACCAAGTGTCTTACAGACACTTATACAAAGGTTGATCGTCGGGTTATAATCACCCTTCTCTATCGCGCTTATCGTCTGTCTAGATACGCCTACCGCTTTGGCAAGGTCATCCTGCGACATATCAAGCCCGGCGCGCGCTGCTTTCAAACGAAGATTCTTCATACTTATCACACTCCTTATTCAGACTTGCCGTCATAAAGCTTCTTAATTCCAAGCTCAACAACAAGTATAAGAAATATGCCACCACATAACAGATTAATAAATGGTCCCTGAAGCTTGTTGTCAACAATAAGTTCGCCATGAATACATGCCATAACGCCTACAAAAATGTTGAATGCGGAAATGAGTGTCATACCTACAAGAAATCTTGTCATGTTGTTGTTAAGTCCAACATACGCATCATGGAAAATACTGTAAGTCACCTGAACGATTATTCCTACCAATATAGGTATAAAGTAAAGAGATAATCCTAAAAATTTGAGATCAAACGATGTTGATAAAACAAGGAATAATGCATTTGCAAATACTACTCCGTAAAATCCAAACATGTATGCCCTGCCGCGTGCTTCTTTCTGTCTCTCATCATACTCTGTCTTCATCTTGCCGTCTTTGTTCATTGTCTTCAAAAATATTGCTGTAAGAATAAGTCCTACTACGATTCCTAATAAAATACCTAATGTCATGCTCTTCATAAATATCATCCTTTCTTTAATAAAAAAATACTTGATCATTATGTTTCTTGGAAGCTTCTGGCATTATAATACCACCGCCCCGACATAATGTCAAGTATATTTTACAATAAATTTATTATTTTTGATATTTTGTATTTTGCCAATAGCCAAATGCTATTAGACACCTTAATTTAACCTATACCCTTTCAACCCTTTTAACCCTCGCAGCCCTCGCATTTCAACCTATAATTCACGAAATACTATCGTATGTATTTTCTCTTCTTTTGATTTTTATAAAGCAGTAGATCACCAAAACTGATATTACCGGAAAAACAAGCGACGGTATGGATGAAAAAATATTGTTCCTTAATTCCATCGGAGTAAGATATGATTCTTCTGATATCATGCTGTTAAATGCTGCATCGGCATACATTCCTCCCGGCAGATGATAAGGAAAATCATTCCGCCCTTTAAGGAAATAATCATAGACCACCTTATCGCCACCGGCATCATCCCAGGTAACATCCAAGTTGTACCATTTGCCATCAACCTGTACAACGTTCCAGGCATGAGCTTCGGATTTCCCATCTGCTCCCGCTGTTCCGGTAACAATTCTTACCGGTATACCCATATCACAAAGAAGAACGTATGCAGCCATGCTATATCCCTGGCATACCATCCGATTTTCCCTAAAGCCTTCGATATCAGTATAATTAGTTCCCTTGGAATTATAATCATATTCTACACGCTTTATAATATAATCATGAACTGCTTTGACACTTTCGTAGTCATTGTCTTTTCTCAATTCTTTGGCAAGATCGCTCATTTCCTTATAATACTCATCCATAGTCTCATTAGGAACAAAGTATTTCATGGTAACATTAAGAGTGCGACTTGTGACATTGTACCAGGACATACGAAAATCATTAATGGCAAGATGTGTGTAGCAGCCGGATGCTAAAGGATCCTTAGGATTATAATGATCGTAAAACGGCTGTTGAAAATCCCGGTTAACGGTTATCTGCTTTTTGAGATCATCAGAAGATATATAGTAAAACTGCTGAGCTCTATGTTCAAGCACTTGATGTCCGAGCGCAGTAAAAAATTCATCCTGAGTTGAAACTGAGATTTTCTTAACCTTTGCGTTCGCAGTTACCGGAGCTGCTAAGATAAGAATTAATATTATCATAAACAATCTGATATTAATTTTATAGAATTTCATAAGCATAATCATGCCCTGCCTGCCACATGCGCGTACACATGATGATGGCGATGTATGGGCTGCATAGAGAGCATGCACACATGAAGTATAGCCGCAGATACCGTTGAACATACGCCTACTATGTATCTGCAGTCCTGCTCAACCGAATGGCTTCCCCTTCTTATATAATATCTGTGCTGCTCCTCGATATATCTCATTATATCTGAAACATTGTTAAACCTTGACATATCTTCAAGGTTGATCTGTGCCTTCCAATGTTCTATATTCTTCTCATTAAGCTCTTTAATATAGGCTCTTAAGCGGTGCTTAAGCTCTCCCTCATATACACAGTGATCCTTCATGCTTCCTGGATATTCCTTGTTATGAGGATAAGTAAAATAATCCGCCACGTAATGCAGCACCTCTCCAAGCTTGGTATAATACATGGTAGACAACTGTCCCGAATGACTGTAGCCGCTGGTAAGTCTGCCAATCTGCTTTTCCACAAGCTGCTTCGTACCCGTTATCTCATGACGCTGTGTCAGAAATGACGGCTTGCAGTCGGGAAGAATACTGCCAATATAGAAAGCCTTCTTATGCTTATCAAAATTACTATGCTCTGATACATTAACAATATGTCTTGCCAAAGAAATATGTGACTTCTTACGCATGTTATACCTCCTTGTCCATAATTACCGCATAATATAAATATTCGTGTGGCTTTGATAAAATGCCACTCATATATAGTTTAACACTTTTTATAAAAAAAACAATGGAAAAAATAAGAATAATAATTAAATAATATAGACAAAACACTGTGCTTTTCGCGCTTTTTTGAGTTAATGAAAAATATAGATAATGTCTGATATGATTACAGCAAAAATGATCCCGCAAGCCACATGAGGCGCTGCAGGATCATTTTCCAAACATAAAGATTATTTCAATTATCTCTCAATTCCCGGAACCACATCATTGTTATCGCAGGCAGCATTTCCACAGCCTGAAGGCTCGCAGTCATTCTTATACTGCTCCTCATAATATGGTGCTCCAAGATCAAGCGGCTTGATCGCAAGATTAAGAAGATCTCCCTGGACGAACATCATGCAGTCAGAATCTTCAGGTGAAATGATACTTCCCTTCGGTGTATCTATCCTGCCCTGGCTGGCTACCTTATAACCGGTGTAATACATGCTTGCAAGCACGAGTGTGAGTCCGACCGTAACCGTACTGTCCGTCACATCAAAATCAAGCACCTTGGCAAAACCATACATATTAAGTCCCTGCTGCATAGAATTGTTTGTGTCAAGATATCCCATGAAATTGAGTACAGGTGTGTTAGTTTCTGCCGCCGTATACGAATAACCATAAGGCGCAAATATCTCAAGCTCTACCGCATCGGGGTTGGTCTCTTCGTCGTAAGTCGGCGCCGTAGTGTCTGAAGGAAGATAAACCGCTGTCGGATAAACCGTATCAAGCAATCTTCCATTGTTGTCATAGAGATTAACGGCGAATTCCACAGTGATATTGGAAAGAGTTACTCCGTAGCAGTTCGGCCTGCCGGCTAATGAATTGATCACCACATTTCCGTCACCATAGGTATAGGTTGCATTTATTACCTTGGCAGTTGCACATGCAGCCGTCGGATATGTCGCTGCAACATCTACACCTAATTCAAAGCTTGTGCACAGGTTAATGCCGATCTCATCATAGATAAGCGGCGCCATGATCGAGAGCACCTTAGGCTCTGCGCATACAGGATTGGCACACACATCCACACACCCCTGCTGGCACGGCGACATTCCCTGAACTGTCCGGCTTGCGATTCTCGGTCTTTTTGAACATTTACATTTCGCCATAATGCATTTCCTTATACTTGTTTATTATATAATATGTTCTAAATCGTCAAATGTTCCCATATATATAGTAAAAATCTCACCGCGACCAAGAGGAGGCTTATCAATGTATTTTATTTTCGATCTGTCCAAAGATAACAAGCTCATATTCTATTCCACAGGGGTTCACATTGCCCTCCGAAGAATTCAGACTGATTTTATTTCACGTCCGACTTATATTGCACACAACCACGCTTCCACATTAAATGCCGCAATTAATGAGCATACTGTATACTTCAGCTACCTTACGACTGCAGGCAGACTGGCCGTTGGAAGGTTAATTATACACGGTTTTGATAACATTGCAGCGCAGACCTTAACCGGTGATAATGCAGAAACACAGAATACCACAGAATATAATTATTCAGCAAGAAGACATCAAGGTGCAGCACCAAGGAATTACGATCTGAAAATGATGGAATTATCTGCCGATCTGTCTGAGATCGTATCAGACAGCACTTCAACCTCCATCAAAGAAGATAACCGGGTGTTACAGGAAAAGCTAAGTACGTACGTCGAACGCTTAAAGACCACCGAGCATAAAGCAGACGAGAGCAAAAAGCTTATGGTAATACAGGAGCAGAAAAACGAAGAATTGGAAAAACAGTGTGTCCTTCACCTTCAAAGAATATCTGAATTGGAAGAATTTGAACAGCAGGCAAGAAAATACCCGCAAAAAATATCGGAGCTTGAACATCAGTTAGAAGACATCAAAAATAAAGCTGACAAATTACAAAAAGCACTCGTGATCCGGGAAGCCCAGATCGAGAGTGCCAAAAATCAATATAATGAACTTATGCATGTAGCCGAAAGCTACCGCGACGAAGCCATCAAGTGGAGAAGCCGGCTGTCTGCAAGGTAATATATTATTACTTTGCAAGCTCGAGCATTCTCTCAAGCGGTTTCTTTGCTGACTCCATGATGTCATCAGGAAGAACCACCTCAGGATCCATCTTCTCTAAAGCATCAAGTACCTTATCTATTGTGACAAGCTTCATATTCGGACAGAACTGTCTGTGTCCGACAGAATAGAACCTCTTATCAGGGTTCTTCTGCATAAGCTCAAAGAATACGCCCATCTCGGTACATATAATGAATTCCTTCTTATCACTTGCCGTCGCATAATCTATTATCTCAGAGGTACTTCCTATAAAATCTGAAATCTCCAATACATCCATTGTACACTCCGGATGTGTGAGCACCTCTGCATCAGGACGCGCCTCCTTTGCTTTAAGCACATCCTCCTTTGCTATACTCTTATGAACATGGCAGAAACCATCATTAAAAATGAAATTCTTCTCCGGAAGCTTAGTTGCAACATATCTTCCGAGGTTATTATCAGGAACGAAGAATATATTCTTCTCAGCTATATTACTTACAACCTTAAGGGCATTAGAAGATGTAACACACACATCCGAAACCGACTTGATCTCAGCTGTTGAATTCACATAGCAAACTACCGCAAGATCATCATATTTCTCTCTGATCTCCGCAATCTTTTCCTTGGTAACCATATGAGCCATTGGACAATCTGCAAGGCTGTCCACCATAACGACCTTCTTAGACGGATTAAGAAGCTTAGCGCTTTCACCCATGAATGACACGCCGCCAAAAAGGATATTAGCTTCCTTTACCTTAGTTGCAACCTTTGCCAAGTAGAAGGAATCCCCTACATAATCCGCAATCTCCTGTACTGCTCCATCAACATAATAATGGGCAAGTATAACAACATCTTTCTCTTCTTTTAATGCCTTGATGCGGCTGATCATCTCATCGTTCATGGTTATTCCTCCGTTTTTGTCTTGAACCTTTCCGACATTCAGGATAATATTTTGCTGATTTTCGGCTTATTCATTATAGCATTACTTACATTCGTTTTTACGTTTTGTAAGTTGTACATAGAAAAAACACCCTTGTACTTTACTGAGTGAAGGGTGATTTATCATAATATTAACCAGGTCAAACCACATTTTGTGGAGCGGTTGTTTCCTTTATTTATAATAACACTTTGAACCCAAAATTGCAACATAAATTATCTCTTACTAAACTGTCACAGCGTTAAGCAAACGTGCCTGTGGCACGTTTGTAGCGGAGAACTTCGAATGCATAGCTTAGAAGTCCGCTCGTTAGAGCGGGATAATCAAAAAAACCCCCAGAATCGGGGGCTTTTTGATTATCTCTTTGAGAACTGTGGTGCACGACGAGCTGCCTTCAAACCATACTTCTTTCTCTCCTTCATACGAGAGTCACGAGTAAGGTATCCTGCCTTCTTAAGTGAAGGACGATTCTCAGCGTCTGCCTCTAACAATGCTCTTGAAATACCATGACGGATTGCACCGGCCTGACCTGTGTATCCACCACCACGAACATTAACAAGTACATCGAACTTTCCAACTGTATTAGTTACAACAAATGGCTGATTAACAATGAGCTTCAAAGTATCAAGTCCAAAGTAATCTTCCATATCTTTCTTATTGATTGTAATCTTACCTGTACCAGGTGTTAAGTATACTCTTGCAACACTGCTTTTTCTTCTACCTGTTCCATAAAATCTTGCTGATTTAGCCACTACTTTGTCCTCCTTCATTAATACTTAATCTCTAACTCTTTGGGCTGCTGTGCCTGCTGCTTGTGCTCAGGTCCTGCATACACATGTAACTTTGTGATCATCTGACGTCCCAAAGGTCCCTTAGGAAGCATTCCCTTTACAGCCTTGCGGAGAACTTCTTCCGGCTTCTTAGCTAACATCTCTTTAAGAGTTGTCTCTTTCAATCCGCCGATATATCCTGAATAATTGTAGTAGATCTTCTGATCTAACTTCTTACCTGTTACTTTAATCTTATCTGCATTAACAACTACTACATAATCACCTGTATCAATATGAGGTGTAAATGTAGGCTTATCCTTACCTCTTAATACGCTTGCGATCTCAGATGCCAAACGTCCTAATGTATGTCCTGTTGCGTCAATTACATACCACTGTCTCTCGATTGTCGATGGGCTTGCCATATAACTCTTCATGGTATTCCTCCTTAAAAATAATTCAAATGTCTCTGTCTTT
>OMSZ01000077.1 GCA_900313855.1 uncultured Eubacteriales bacterium | reverse complement strand
CGGGATGCGCACGGATTCGAATAGGAAGTGAGTCTGCTAAAGCAGACCCGAATCCGGCGCGCAAGACTCGCGAGCGAGTCTTGACTGTGGAGTCTTGTGAATAGTAACTGGAAATGTGAATTTGTTTTTCGGTGGTTGACATGGAAGAACAGTGGTGTTATCATCAGTGCAAAGATGTTTTCGTCGATGTGTAGAGGCGCATGTATCATCAGTAGGGTTTTGGACGGATAAGGTCGGAGGATGAAGCTTGAAAGGGATGCGTGCCGAAGAGGGATATTACCTTATGAATATCCTGTCTGGACGTATGGTTAACAGCCATGCGGCTGTCACCTTAATATTGATCGATCCGTTAGAATCAAAGAACGGATATGGTCGTCAGGTGGAGTGCTACAAGAGAAAGTCGTTATTTTAAGGTGAGCTTTTTATGACGCTTTGTTGGCACTGCTGACGAAGCGTCTTATTCTATTATATTAAAAAGGAGAGATGTAAAATGGCAGTTTTTACAGGATCAGGAGTGGCACTTGTTACTCCATTTAACGAGGACGGATCAGTTAATTATGATCAGTTGAAGGATTTGGTCGAGTATCATGTTGCACATAAGACAGATGCGATCATCATCTGTGGAACGACAGGTGAGGCTTCTACCATGACAGAGGAGGAGCATATTGATGTAATTGCCAAATGTGTGGAATTTGTTAATAAGAGAATACCGGTTATTGCAGGTTCAGGTTCTAACTGTACGGAGACTGCAGTTAAGCTTTCAAAGGAAGCTGAGGCAGTAGGTGCGGATGCACTTCTTGTAGTAACACCTTACTATAACAAAGCAACTCAGAACGGACTTATCAAGCACTATACAACAGTTGCCGAGTCAGTTAATATTCCTATTATTATGTACAATGTTCCGAGCAGAACCGGATGTAATATCCAGCCTGCAACAGCGGTTACATTAGCTAAGAATGTTAAGAATATTGTAGGTATCAAAGAAGCTTCCGGTAACATTTCACAGGTGGTAAAGCTTGCACAGCTTGCTGACGGATGCATCGACATTTATTCAGGTAATGATGATCAGGTTGTTCCGTTGCTTTCTCTTGGAGGTAAGGGTGTTATTTCCGTTACTGCCAATATAATTCCTGACGATGTTCATGATATGGTACAGAAATATCTTGATGGTGATGTTGCGGGATCACTTGCATTACAGCTTAAATCAATTGAGTTATGTGACGCGATGTTCTGTGAGGTTAATCCTATTCCGGTTAAGAAGGCCGTTGAACTTGCAGGTCTTTGCAACGGATATATGAGAATGCCAATGACAGAGGCAGAGCCTGCCAGCGTTGAGAAGATTAAGAAAGCAATGCAGGATTACGGCGGAATTTTATGATTTTATGGTTTTAAGTTTTGCCGATCATGAGTTGATGGTATAGTTTATTATCTGTTTCGTGCTTGGGAATAGATAGATCAGATTATAGATCAGTACGGATTATTAAGAGGATAGAATTATGACAAGAATAATTATGCATGGCTGCAACGGTCATATGGGTCAGGTTATAACAGAGCTTGCTAAGGCTGACAATGATGTTGAGATTGTTGCGGGAATAGATATTGTGGATAACAGGGATAACGGTTATCCTGTGTTTACGGACATTTTTGCATGTGATACAGAGGCTGATGTTATCATTGATTTTGCAGCTGCTGTCGCAGTTGACAATCTTCTTAAGTTCAGCAAAGAGAGAAAGCTTCCGTTAGTGCTTTGTACTACGGGCTTAAGCGATAAACAGCTTGAGCTTGTCAAGGAAACAAGTAAGGATGTTGCGATTTTGAAATCAGCTAACATGTCATTAGGAATCAATACTCTTATCAAGTTATTAAAGGATGCGGCTAAGGTGTTCGGTCCTGCGGGATATGATATCGAGGTTGTCGAGCAGCATCACAGACTTAAGAAGGATGCTCCGAGTGGTACGGCACTTGCGCTTGCTGATTCGGTTAATGAAGCACTTGGTAATGAGTACGAATATGTATACGACAGAAGTAAGCGAAGTGAGCAAAGACCTGACAAGGAGATCGGTATTTCTGCTGTTCGCGGCGGAACGATCGTTGGTATTCATGATGTTATATTCGCCGGCACGGATGAGGTTATAACATTTAATCATACAGCATACAGTAAGTCGGTATTTGCAAAGGGTGCGATTGAAGCCGGAAAGTTCCTTGCAGGCAAGCCTGCCGGAATGTATGATATGGCGGATGTTATTGAAGCAAAGTGATCAAATTATAGTATAGAAATGATATAATAGTGGGAAGCCTTATAAATCAAGGCTTCCCATTTTTATGTCTATTTTTTTTGAATCTTTATCTTGAACAGTACGCTTTAATTGCATATTTAATACTAATTCAGCCGCACGAGGTACACGGTGCCGGAGGGCGTGCTTGACGAAAACGGGCGGATGGAGGCTTTTAACAACGACCTGGTTAT
>OMSZ01000008.1 GCA_900313855.1 uncultured Eubacteriales bacterium | reverse complement strand
GCATTTGCAAACTGTAAGTCGCTTACGAAGATAATAATTCCTAAGTCAACTAAGAAGATTGGTAATTATGCATTTAAGGGCAATAAGAAGTTAAAGACCATTATTGTTAAGACCACCAAGCTGACTAAAAAGACTGTTGCAAAGCGTGCGTTCTCAGGCGTTGGGAATAAGGTGACTATCAAGGTTCCAAAGTCTAAGAAGAAAGTATATAAGAAGCTGTTCAGGAAGAGAGGACTTAGCAAGAAGGTAAAGGTTATATAAAAGATAAGTTTATTCTTAATCTAATATCAAAATAGATAAAAAGAACACCGGTATCAGACGCTATGTCAGATATCGGTGTTTCTGACTTTAATAATGCTTGGACTCCTGAGATTGTTGATGTTGTGGGCGATGCTACATATACAGCTACATTTGATGAAAAAACTGTACAATACAATGTAACTTTTGTTGACGAAGACGGAACAACAGTGTTAAAGGAAGCAAAAGCATATGATTATGGAACAAAGGCTGCTGATATTGATAAACCTGCTGATCCAACCAAGACTTCAACGGCAGAATATACATATACATTTGCAGGCTGGACGCCTGAGATTGCGAATGTTACGGGCAATGCTACATATAATGCAAAATATACAAATACTAAAAATAAATATACCGTTACGTGGACAGATGGAGATGGAAATACATTAAAGACAGAAGAAGTAGAGTATGGTACAACACCTTCCTATTCAGGAGACACACCAACCAAGGCTTCAACGGTTGAACATACGTATACATTTGCAGGCTGGACTCCCGAGATTGTTGATGTTGTGGGCGATGCTACATATACAGCTACATTTGATGAAAATGTAAGACAATACAAACTCACATTTGATGGCAACGGTGCCACAGGACTTAATGGCAAAGAAGGCAAGTCCATGGGAGATCAGTTGTGTGATTATAATGTTGAGACTCCTGTTAAGGCAAATGAGTATATCAGGAAAGGTCATGAGTTCATTGGATGGAATACACAGGCTGATGGTAAAGGTATAAGCTATGCGGATAAAGCGGCTATTAAAATAACAGGTGACACTACATTATATGCACAGTGGAAATTATTGGATTATTCCATCAAATATGTAACTAAGATGGGAGAGTATTTTGACGGTACTTATCCTGACTCTAATCCGACAAGCTATACATATGGTACAACGATCGGAGTTGGCGATGATGCAGCTACAGCTTCAAAGATCGCTGATGTAAAGCCGAATAGTGACAATTATACATTTGACGGCTGGTACAAAGATGCATCATTTACCGGCGGAAAATTTGCAGGTATTAATGCTGAGGATATCGGTGATGTGACTTTATACGCAAAATATATTCCAAAGAAATTTGAGATTAAGTATATTGTCGACGGTGATGTTAAGAAGATTACAGGTAACCCTGAAACATATGACTATGGAACAGGTATTGTAAAACTTGCTGATTTTGCCAAGGACGGTTATAATTTTGAAGGCTGGTACACTGATCCTGCATTTACCAAAAAGATCACAGCCATTGATCCGACACAGTCCGGTGATATCAAAATATATGCCAAGGTTGTATTGAAGCCGGTGGAGAAGCTTGAGATTCCAACAAGTAAGACAGAAGGCGATGTCAAGGGATCCAAATTCATGGATCTGCTTGCAGGCGTTGTTAAATGTACGAAACACACTATTAAGCTGAGTTGGAAAAAGGTTGAAGGTGCAGAGGGATATATGATCTATGGTAATCAGTGTAATAATCATGGTCATAAATACAAGTATAAGTTCATTACCAAAGTTGGCGCTGATACGACAACATGGACGGCTAAGAAGTTGAAGAAGAATAAATATTACAAATATTATATAGCGGCTTATCGTATGGTTGATGGGAAGGAAGAGATCATAACTATATCTAAGACCGTACATGCTACAACACTTAGTAAGAAATATGGTATCGCTCAAAAGGTTAAGGTTAATAAGAATACTGTTAATCTTGCAGTAGGAGAAACATTTAAGCTTAAAGCGAAAGAAGTAAATGTTTCAAGAAAGATTCAGGTTCACAGGGCGATATGCTTTGAATCAACGGATACAGACATTGCAACGGTTAACAAGAAGGGAATGATCAAGGCGATAAGTTCCGGAGAATGTAAGATCTATGTATTTGCACAGAACGGTAAATTTACGACATGTAAGATAATTGTAGAATGATCATAAATGCTTGTAAAATAAATAAGACCTTCCGCATATAATAAATGGAGACTTTGTGGAGGTGGGACTATGGCAAATCCCACGATTATAATTGATGCGGGACATGGCGTGTGTTAATAACGCAAGTGGAGATGGGGAAAGAATACGGATTTTTGCTCCCTAACTGCATTAAAAAACGAGTTAAGGAGCAAAAATATATAGTGTGATCAAGAAGAAAGGTGACTGCTGTTCCTACGTATTATGGCAGTCATTTTTTATTATCATCAGAGGAATCTGACCTTTATTGTTGTGTTGATATGTGTTATTATACAAGAAATTATGGTAGATAATATTATAG
>OMSZ01000002.1 GCA_900313855.1 uncultured Eubacteriales bacterium | reverse complement strand
CCGAAGGGAGTATGGATTTTAGTACGGATGTTGTTGATGCCGCATGGCCTCTCGAAGATAGAGCGGTTTATGAAAATGATCATGTCAGGAATTGCGACGAAGAAGGTTTATACAAATTTCATGGGTTCTCTGATCCCGGTGACAACCGTCAGCTGTCTATTCTAAACGGTCTTAAGGATGTGTATGGAGATTGTTGTGATAGTGTAAATGGAGCATTTGACAAGGATGTTCTAGTTATCGTTCATGACGCCGCAAGACCTTTGGTTTCAGTTGCGCTTATCAGCGCCTGCATAAATGCCTGCGAGGGACATGATGGTGTTATGCCTGTTCTTCCGATGAAGGATACAGTGTATCTTAGCGAGGATGGTAAGGCGGTATCGTCACTAATTAACCGTGATCAGATTTTTGCCGGACAGGCGCCTGAGGTCTACAGGCTGGAAAGGTATCTTAAGGCTTGTGAAAAGCTGCTGCCGGATAAGATAATGGATATTAGGGGTTCGACAGAGCCGGCAATAATGGATGGCATGGATATTGTTATGGTTCCGGGTGACGAAGGCAATTTTAAGATAACAACGAGAGCGGATCTTGAAAGATATATAGAGCTTGTAGGGACTGAGTAGTTGTACGACTGTAAGTAGTTGTAAGACTGCGTTTGTAATGTTGGGGTATGGTATATTGATGCAGTCGGGTATAAGTAAGGAGTGCGAGAGTAGTATATTTGAAATGGGGGTTACGCATGAAAGCACATGTATTGTATGGGATAAATGATCTTAGATTTGAAGATGTCGATAAGCCTGTTCCGAAGAGGGATGAGGTGCTTCTTAAGGTTGAAAATGTTGGAATATGCGGTTCGGATATTCCAAGAATATATGAGACCGGAGCTCACAGACACCCACTTGTTCCGGGACATGAGTTTGCTGGAACAATCTGTGAAGAAGGTGAATGCGCAGTTGATCTGTTTAGCGCTTCGGGTGATTTTAATAATTCCCGCATGATGAGGGATGGACAGATAGCAGCAGCGAAAACTCTTGTCGGCAAACGTGTAGGTGTATTTCCCTTAATACCATGTGGCGAGTGCGGACCATGTAAAAGCAGGCAGTATGAGATGTGTCGTAATTATAATTATCTCGGTTCACGTTGCGATGGTGCGTTTGCTGAATATGTATGTGTGCCTGCCAAGAATCTGATAGAGCTTCCGGATAATGTATCATTTGAGGACGCGGCAATGTTAGAGCCTACGGCGGTAGCAGCACATGCGATGCGAAGGCTTCTGTCGCGAGAGTTGTGCACGATGACAGACGACTATTTAAGTAAGAATTCCGGGGGCGATACGGAGGTTGCTGGAAACTCTGCTTTAATATCTAATGATGATACTAAAGAAACAGGAACGGCTGATTCTGGTAAGAAAGCGTTATGTGAAACAAATGACTCCCATAACCTTGCTATGCATGAAGCTGATAAAGAAGATAATCGGGGAACCGGGAAAAAAATCGCAGTGATTGGTCTGGGGACGATAGGACTTCTTCTGACTATGCATTTACTCAATGAGTTTTCCAAGGATCCTTCTTATGAAATTATCGTGGTGGGCAACAAGGAGTTCCAAAAGGAAAAGGCTATGGGACTTGGCATAAAAGCTGAGAATTATTTTGATTCGAAGAGTGGCGATACGGTTGAATGGATACTTGAAAAGACAGGTGGCATGGGAGCGTATGCGGTATTTGAATGTGTCGGTAAGAATGAAACCTATTCACAGGCAATAGAGGCAGCGGCTCCGGCAGGTAAGGTGATGTTGCTTGGCAATCCGGCATCGGATATGGCGCTTTCTAAGAATATTTATTGGAAGATACTTAGAAATCAGCTTACCGTGATGGGAACATGGAATTCGTCATTTACCGGTGAAGTGACAGATGATTGGCATTATGTGATCGATAAGCTGAAGGAGGGCGCAATTAAGCCGTCTGAGCTTATATCTCATAGGTTTGATCTTGAATGTTTAGAGACAGGGCTTCATATTATGAGAGATAAGACTGAGGATTATGTGAAGATAATGATAAGTAATTATACAAAAGGAGAAAACTGACTATGAGAAGATCATTTAAAGGCGGACTGACGCTTGCGGCAATGGTATTAGCGATGGGCTTATGTCAGGGCTGCGGACAGACCGGGACGGAGAATGCGGCGCCGGAGGCTGGAGCGGATGCTGCTAATATAGAAGAAAATGCGGATGATAATACTGCTAAGGATAATGGTGAAGAGGAAGAAAACGTCGAGGCCGGACAGGAGGAGACGAAAGCTTTAGATACTCCGATAAAGCTTATGATAGAGAACAGATCACATTATGATTACAAGGAGCCGGATAGCTATGATACCCTGATGTGGGGCAGCTATGCCCTTGTGCAGTTAACGGATGAAGCCAAGGCTGCCTATCCGGAGCTTGCAAAGTCAATCGAGGAATTTGACAAGAAAGAGGAGGAGGAATACCTTAATAATTATAAAGAGCTTTTGGGAGACGCTAGAGGCTGGTATGATGAGTTAGAGGATAAAGAGAGCTTCTATGAGTGTTATTT
>OMSZ01000201.1 GCA_900313855.1 uncultured Eubacteriales bacterium | reverse complement strand
GAACTGGGATAGACCGATACTTACTGATTCCGGCGGGTTCCAGGTTTTTTCTCTGGCGGGTCTTAGAAAGATCAAAGAAGAAGGCGTAACATTTAATTCGCATATTGACGGAAGAAAGATATTTATGGGACCTGAGGAGAGTATGCAGATTCAGTCCAATCTTGCTTCGACTATCGCGATGGCGTTTGATGAATGTCCTTCAAGTGTTGCAGAGAAAAGTTATATCGAGGCGTCGGTAGACAGAACCACGAGATGGCTTGTAAGATGCAAGAATGAAATGGCAAGACTTAACTCATTAGAGGACACGATCAATAAGAACCAGCTGTTATTTGGAATTAACCAGGGCGCCATATTTGCGGATATAAGAAAAAGACATGCAGAGCAGATATCAGAGATGGAGCTGGACGGTTATGCGATAGGCGGTCTTGCGGTTGGTGAATCGCATGAGGAGATGTACCATATAATAGAGGAGACGGTACCATTTCTGCCCAAAGATAAGCCGACATATCTTATGGGAGTTGGCACGCCCGCTAATATAATAGAAGCGGTCGATCGCGGAGTTGATTTTTTTGACTGTGTATATCCGAGCCGTAACGGAAGGCATGGACATGTATATACCAATCACGGGAAATTAAACCTGTTCAATGCAAAATATGAGCTTGATGAAAGACCGATTTCTGAGGAATGTGATTGTCCTGCGTGCAGGAATTATTCAAGAGCATACATCAGGCATCTGTTAAAAGCCAAAGAAATGCTTGGAATGAGACTTTGTGTCTTGCATAATTTGCATTTTTATAATAATATGATGTGTGAGATTCGAACTGCAATTGAGGAAGAACGTTTTCAGGAATATAAGAAAATGCGTCTTGAGGGCTTTTTGCAGGGAGAATGAAAGGATAAGAAAGGAAGTTTTAATTATGTTATCAATGATACTTACAAGTGGTGTTAATTCACAGGCATCAGGAGGTTCAATACTTGCAACAGTAGCTATGGTGGCTTTGTGGATCGGTGTATTATATCTTATTATGATCCGTCCCCAGAAGAAACAGCAGAAGGAGATGGATGCATTAAGAGAATCTGTTAAGCCGGGAGATAATATCATGACTACCGGTGGATTTTACGGTGTAGTGTTAGATGTGGTTGATGATACTGTTATTGTTGAATTCGGTAACAACAAGAATTGTCGTATTCCGATGCATAAGAATGCTATTGCAGAGGTTGAAAGAGACGATGATAGCGCTGCAGAAGATAAATAATTGAATTTGCATTATAATGGATAATTTGATATAATTAATCGGGCTGCGGTGATCATTTTTGATCAGGCAGTTTTAATATCAAAGGTGTCTTTGATAATATAAGACACTAATATTAATATATACTTGGGAGGAAAGATATGGACGCACGAACGACAGGTATTGTAGCTTATATTACATGGATTGGTTTATTGATCGCATTTATTGCAGGCGATAAGGAAGGAGCTAAGTTCCATCTTAATCAGGCTCTTGTTATTTTCCTTTTTACTTTGCTTACTCCGATTCCGTGTATCGGATGGGCTTGGGGAATCTTTATGGTAGTATGCTGGATCATGGGTCTTATTGCAGCTATTAACGAGGAGGAGAAGCCGGTTCCTCTGATCGGTGGAATTACAATTATCAAATAATGATATTTGACACGGTATCGACATGAATAAGTGGAAATTTACTATTAATTTAACTAATATTATTCTTATATTGCTTGGTACAATGATCAACCTTTTAGGCAGATGGGTGGCTGACAGCCTCTCTCTGCCTTTTTGGTTTGATTCGGTAGGAACATTTCTTTCTGCTATACTTTTAGGACCTGTTGCGGGGGCAATATCGGGCGGTCTTATGAACATTGTATCGGCTTTTTCCAATCCGACTGAGCTGTGGTTTGCAATTGTCAGTATTGCGGGCGGAATAGCAGTTGGAATATTTTTCCCAAGAGACAGAAAAATTGAATCGTTTTCGGTTATCGCTACGGCACTTTTTGCGGGTTTTGTAATGACTATTGTTTCAACGCCTCTAAACCTCTATTTCAACAATGGATATGTGGGTAATGAATGGGGCGATGCGCTTGTGGATATGCTTTCTAATTATATGAATCTTAAGGTGGTATGCTGTATTGCCGGAGAGCTTTTCATTAATATGCCGGACAAAGCCATTACGATAATAATTACACTATTTATAGTTCATTTTGTCAGAAAACATAATGCCGGGAAAAAGGATAACGATAATACTCCTAAAGGAAACGTAAGTAGTCTGTTGCTCATTCTTTTCCTGTCGTCCCTTTTGTTAAGCGGACTGCTGCCGGAAAGAGTATATGCCGCAAAGGATTACAGATCGGAGTATGCAGCTGTTATATATGGCATGGATAACGGACTCGTATCTGCTGAGATCAACACCATAGAGCAAACCATGGACGGTTATATATGGGCAGGAGCCTATTCGGGGCTATACAGATATAACGGCATTAATTTTGAGCAGATCTTAATTGATGAACGTATCAATAATGTTATCTATCTTTACGAGGATGACAACGGATGTCTGTGGATAGGTACTAATGACTGCGGCGTGGCCCGTTATGAGACACAGTCAGGCAAGGTTGATTTTTTCACAACGAATGAGGGCTTGCCCTCTGACTCTGTACGTTCTATATGTGAGGACAAGCAGGGAAATATCTATATAGGAACTGCCGCTGATCTGTGCAGGATAGGCAAGGATGGCACGATCAAGGTGTATTCGGAGTATCAGGAGATCAACTGCGTATATTCATTAAATTGTACCGATGACGGAAGCATTATAGGAGTAACCGCAAGCGGAGTGTTCTTCATAATGAAGGAGGATGAGGTTATCTGTAAGCTTCAAAGCGATGACCCGGAGGTATCATTTACGGCGGCTGCCTGCGGCGAGGGTGGAGATATAATGATAGGTACCTCGGGACATGAATTGATGAGGTATTATATTTCCCCCAAAGGTGAAGTTAAACCCTTTGCATCAGTAGCGCTTCCGGAGATAAATGACGTTAATCGTATCTTCTATTCTAAGCAGGAGAGAGGATTTTTCGTTGCGGCATCTAAAGGTATAGCTTATGTAAGCTCCTTAGGGAGGGGAAAGATTATCTCTAACGAAGAATTTTCAAGCGCGGTTACGGATATAATAGTGGACTATCAGGACAACATCTGGTTTTCATCCAGTAAGCAGGGAATAATGAAGCTTTCAATTAATCCTTTTATCAATGTATTTGATAAAGCCGATATGGATGGCGAGGTTGTCAATGCGCTTATGATGGATGCTGGAAAGCTGTATATAGGAACCGATACGGGAATAAGAGTAGTATCAAATTCAAGTAACAGGGAGCTGCCGTCCTCTAATATGTCAATGTTTAACGGTGAAAGAGTAAGACATATTATGAAGGACAGTAATAATAATATATGGGTAAGTACCTATGGTCAGGATGGTCTGGTATGCATGAAGCCGGGTGGAGATAAGATTTCTTATAACGCCGGTACTAAAGGTGTTATCGGAACCAGATTCCGGTTTGCGATGGAGCTTGCTGATGGAACGATCCTTGGTGTTTCGACAGACGGACTTAATTATATAAATGACGGCAGACTCAGTTGCACATTAGGTGCTGATGACGGACTTACCGTTTCACATATCCTGTCTGCTGCATTGATGGAGGATGGAACAATACTTGTGGGCTCTGACGGAGGCGGTATATATATTATCAGAGACAGAAAGGTTGTAGGCAATATAGGCGCGGCACAGGGACTTAAATCTCTTGTGATCCTTAAGATAGTTCCCTGCATGGACGGGTTCTTATATGCGACAAGTAACGGACTTTACTATGATGACGGCAGCGGGCAAAAACTTAAAAGACTTAAGAAATTTCCCTATAACAACAATTACGACATATATATAACTGATGATGGACAGGCCTTTATAAGCTCGAGTGCAGGCATTTTTGTTGTAAGTGCGAAAAAGCTTATAGAGGATGAGGATTATCCGTACATATTGCTGAACAGGACAAGAGGCTTTGACACGACGCTTACTGCCAACGCATGGGATGCGGTAAAGGATGATGTGCTGTATCTTTGCTGTACAGACGGAGTACGGGCAATTAATACGGCAACATTTAACGAGTTAAATGATAATTATAATATAGTTATATCTTCCATGACTGATGAGGGAGAGGATGTACCTGTTAAAAACGGCGTTTATCAGATTCCTTCAGGACGGGGAAGGATCAACATTACTCCGGCCGTGCTTAATTATGCGATATCTAATCCGCTCATTTATGTATGCCTTGAGGGCATTGACGAGCAGGGTATGGTTAGACATCAGAATGAACTGGAGAGTCTTGTTTATACGAGTCTTCCTTACGGCGATCATACATTGAAGGTTCAGATCCTTGATGATGTTACGGGTGAAGTCAAGAAGGAACAGAAATTCTATCTGCACAAGGATGCGGAGCTTTATGAGCGGGGATATTTCAGGCTCTATCTCATATTTGTAAGTGCAATGCTGATCGCATTTCTTGCGTGGATGGTCGCTAAGATGGGTAATATGGCGGTTATCAACAGACAGTATGATCAGATCAGAGAGGCGAAGGAGGAGGCGGAGTATGCCAATCAGGCCAAATCGCGTTTCCTTGCTAATATGTCGCATGAGATAAGAACTCCTATCAATGCGGTGCTCGGAATGGATGAGATGATACTAAGGGAGAGTACGGAGAAGGAGATCAAAAGCTATGCGTCTGATATTTATACGGCGGGCAATACTCTGCTCTCACTTATCAATGATATTCTGGATTCATCAAAGATCGAGTCCGGTAAGATGGAGATAATCCCTGTAGAATATGAACTGACAACTCTGATAAGAGATCTGTATAATATGATAACACCGAGAGCGCAGGCAAAAGATCTTAAGCTTGTGGTTGAGATCGAGGAGTCGCTTCCTTCAATTCTTTTCGGTGATGATGTAAGGCTTCGTCAGGTGGTTACCAATATGCTTACCAATGCAGTGAAATATACTCCTTCCGGTACGGTCTGGCTTCGTATGTCCGGAAAGCCTGAAGGGGAGAATATCCTTTTGCATGTCGAGGTTGCAGATACAGGTACGGGTATAAAGGAAGAGGATATACCGAAGCTTTTTGAAGCTTATCAGAGAATCGAGGAGGGCAAAAACAGGAATATCGAGGGTACGGGCCTTGGTATGAATATTACACTTTCACTGCTTGAGCTTATGGGAAGTGAGCTTAAGGTCTTTAGTGAGTACGGTAAGGGCTCGCGGTTCTATTTCGAGATAGTACAGAAGGTGATCGATGATTCGCCTGTCGGCAAAATAGAGGAGAAGTTGAATACCCGCGAGGCTGACTACAGCTATGAGGGATCATTTGTTGCGCCGGATGCAAGAGTGCTCGTGGTTGATGACAACGAGATGAACAGAAAGGTGTTTAAGAGTCTTTTGAAGGTTACGCAGATTTCTGTTGCTGATGCCGGCGGTGGCGCTGAGGCGCTTGAGCTTGCGGCTGCTGAGAAGTTTGATATGGTGTTCATGGATCATATGATGCCGGATATGGATGGAGTAGAAACGCTTCAGCATATGAGAAAGCTTGAGGGTTATGATAAAATACCGGTGTATGTGTTAACGGCCAATGCGGTTACGGGCGCAAAGGAGCAGTATCTTGAGGCAGGCTTTGACGGTTTTATATCCAAGCCGATCGTTTCCGGCAAATTAGAGCAGGCGCTTCTTGAAAGGCTGCCGAAGGAGCTGATAAAACCATTTAAGAGTATGGAAAAGTCCGGAAATCTTAATGAAAATGCTGGCGCTGATGGCGGCGGAAGGTTAGAGAATGCTGACGATCACGAGAACGGTTTTGGCGATATTACCATAGATGATATTCCTGCGGTTGACGGAGTTGACTGGAATTATGCGTGGCTGCATCTGCCCGATATGGAGCTTTTGGCAGGTACGGTCAAAAACTTCCACAACGTCATAGGTCTAGAGGCTGATAAGCTTGACAGGATGTATGAAACGCTGTCGGATGAGAAACTGTCGGATGAGATGCTATCGGATGGGACCCGTAAGGAAGTGTCAGGAGAATATTCTGAGGAAACAAATGATGGTCAGGATGCACGGGAAGAGGAAAATGAACATTTTACACAATACCGCATACAGGTTCATGCCATGAAGAGCCTTGCGGCTACAATAGGGATCGTGCCGCTTGCAGGTATGGCGAAAATGTTAGAGTTTGCTGCAAGAGACAAGGACATGCAGACAATAGAAAAAATGCATGGGGTATTTATCAGTGAGTGGAAGAGCTATTCTGATAAGCTTGTCGGTGTATTCGGTATTGAGGATGACAAGGCGCATGAAGAGGATAAGATGCCCGCGGATTCGGATATGCTGCGCGCGATGATGGAAATGTTAAGAAATGCATTAGAGGACTTTGATGTTGACGCATGTGATGGTATAATGGAAAAGATAAGGTCATATAGCTATGATAAGGATGTGGGATCATTTATTGAGCAGTTATCAGCTGCGGTAGCTGATCTTGATCAGGATGAGGCGGAAGGAATTATGGAAAGGATAGAGGAAGAATTATGAATACGATTGTAATGATTGGCAAAATGAATGAATTGATGAAGAATATCAGCGTGTTCCTGCGTCAGTATTTCAGTATCCAGTTGTGTTCTGAAAATTCAAAGAATGCTATCGGCATGGTTAAGGTCGTTGAGCCGGAGCTTATACTTATAAGTCTTGTAGGATTCTATGAAAATGATAAGGAGCTTTTTGAAAAGCTTGAGAGTAATTATCCGGATACGCCGGTGATCACAATCGGTACGGAGTCGGAGAGTAATATATTCAGGAGATTTTATGAGAGCGATCAGTTTGAGAATCTTGTCAGACCGCTTGATAATGCGGCTGTGTTAGATGCTGTCTGTAAACGGCTTGGGCTCAATAAGGAGCAGCTTGTTAAAAATGCCGTGATAAAAGAGGATAAGAGGAAAAAGGTTCTTGTGGTTGATGATAATGCTACAACGCTTAGAAGCATCAAAGGCATGCTTGATGAAAAATATAATGTTATGCTTGCTAATTCCGGTATGAAGGCCATGACCTCGATAGGTAAGAATCGTCCCGATGTAATTCTTCTTGATTATGAGATGCCTGTCTGTGATGGAAGGCAGACCTTAGAAATGATAAGAGCGGATGAAGAGCTTAGTGATATCCCGGTTATCTTTTTAACCGGAGTTAATGACAGGGCTCATATCGAAGCGGTTCTAAAACTGCGGCCGGCAGGTTATATGTTAAAGCCTGCGGTGCCTGAGAAATTGATCAAGGCTATTGAGAACGCAATGCAATAGATGTAGAATAAAGATCAGTGTAATAAAGTGACAAGGAGAAATAGATCGTGGTTTATAATAATATTTTAGAGGCGGTAGGTAATACTCCCCTTATTCGGCTTAATCATATGACCGGAGAAGATGATGCGGAGGTTTTAGTAAAGTATGAGGGCATGAATATCGGTGGTTCGATCAAGACAAGAACTGCGCTTCAGATGATAAATGCAGCAGAGAAGGAAGGACTGCTTACGCCGGATTCTGTTATTGTTGAGCCGACAAGCGGCAATCAGGGTATAGGACTTGCGTTGGTGGGGGCTGTAAAAGGATATCGCGTGATAATCATTATGCCCGATTCGGTAAGCGCGGAGAGAAGACTGCTTATAAAACAGTATGGAGCCGAGCTTATACTGATCCATGATGATGACAATATAGGAGAATGTATAGACCGGTGTATTGCCAAGGCTAAACAGATGCAGGAGGAGGATCCTAAGGTATTTATGCCGGATCAGTTTTCGAATATCAATAATGTCAGGGCGCATCTTGAAAATACCGCTTTGGAGATGATCGAACAGGTCAAGGAGCATGGCAATGGGAAGATCGATGGTTTCTGCTCCGGCTTTGGTACGGGCGGAACAATAACTGGAATAGGTCAGATCCTCAAGAAGTCTAATCCTGAAACACTTATATGGGTTGCCGAGCCTGAGCATGCGGCAATTCTTTCGGGCGGCTCTATAGGATCACATATGCAGATGGGAATAGGTGACGGTCTTATACCACCTATACTTGATCAGGATATCATTTCACAGATTGAGATAGTTACAGACGAGGAGGCGTTAAGCACAACAAGGGAGCTTGCCGCAAAAGAGGGAATTCTCTGCGGAATATCAAGCGGGACAAATGTGTGCGTTGCGCTTAGAATGGCTAAGCTTCTCGGCAAAGGAAAGCGTGTGGTCACGGTTCTGCCTGATACGGGAGAGCGCTATTTCAGTACAGAACTTTTTGACCATGATTAAATTGTATAAAGTAATAAAGATTAAAGAATATGGATTAATTAATATAGCTTAAAATCTAATGACTAAAGATTAAAGATTAATGAATAATGCTTAAATACTAAAGATTAAAATAAATGATTACAGTAAAGGCTGCATGATGAGTATGGGTTTAAGTGCGGTCTTATGTGGGGTGCGGGGGATTGAAAACAGATAGTGTATTGGGAAGGCTTATAATATTTTTAAGAAAAATATCTTTATTTGGAACATGCTTTCATATAGCCTGGAGTTTGTTGGTTACTGCAGGCACTTTATTTATTTATTTTAATTATTTGAATGTCGATCTTCCGGTCGTAATCGCCTATGTCGGAGCAACAGCATTTATTGTGGCCGGAGTTGTTATATGGTTTAAATATAGAAATGATAAACAGAGCTCTTCTATAGCTCTTATCTATCAGATATTTTATTATTATTTCCCCATCGCAGTAAGTATAATTAAATTAATATTTTTTGACAGCCTCTATTCCTTCGGCGGAATGTTTCCGGGTCTTGATGCATTAGGACTATTTGTTTATTACATTGCGGTTATCGTGGTGTGTGTTATAGGATGTGTTTGTTTTAATGTAGTACGGATCATCAGAAAGAAGAGAACTGCTGCAGGCAGGGAAGCTGAGGAATCTGTAACCGGCAGGTTCTTTGTAGGGCTTGTCGATGTCATAAATGTACTTATCGTTGTTTCGGTCTTGGTATGTGCCGTTGGCTTTGGTATTTCATATGGCGTTGAGGAAACAAAAAAGGCCATGCACAGGCAGGATATTGCTAAGGATGATGAATACAGAACGCAGGTGCTTAGAGAGCTTATCGAGAGTGATGTTTATGAGAAGGCAGTGTGGAAGGGCATAAATGATGACGGCACGATAGAGCGCAGCGATTCTGATATTTCGCTTTTTGATGAAGCGGAGGAGGAGCTTGTGTTTGAAGCTTATACATATATGCTTTATGTGGAGACGTTAGCTAAGGATTCTTCGTTTAAGGCTGATGACTGCCAGAGCATCGGGGTATCTTCTGTTACTAAGGAAGTTTTAGAAAATGGCAGGGATGATTATATAGCGTTTACGAAAAGATATGTTCCCGAACGCGGTGTTGAGAAGACGGATGAGGGATTTCATTATGACAGAAAGACACAGACCGTATCTGTCTCAGCTGAACTATATTGCGTTGATATTCAGGATAATTCCACCGTTCATTGTTGTATGGTGGTGGTTTTTGATACGAAATGGAAGGTTATAGAGATTCGGTGTCAGGAGACGCCGCTAAAGAGGTATGTGCCATATTAATTATATTGTAATATATTTTTATTTAGCTCATACTTCATAGCTTCAACGCAGACACGTTCTCACTCGGTTTTTCACGCAGCGGCACTAAGTTCACACTGTGTGTTCACTAACTGCCGGCGTTCAAAAACGGTCTGCTTATGAATTCTATAAAGCATGAGCGAAAGGATACAATATCGGAGTTTACAAAATAATTAATATAGAGAGGAGAAAATAATGCAGAAGAAACAGGTTTTTAATCCATTTTTGCCTTTAAATGAATATATACCGGATGGCGAGCCGCATGTGTTTGGCGACAGGGTGTATCTTTACGGATCACATGACAGAGAGGGTGGTTATACATTCTGTATGGAGGATTATGTGGTGTATTCGGCACCGGTAGATGATCTTTCCGATTGGAGATGCGAGGGTGTTACATATAAGGCTTCTCAGGATCCGGTTTATCCGAAGTTAAAATATATGTATGCGCCGGATGTTGTTAAGGGAAATGACGGAAAGTATTATCTTTATTACTGCATGGGTGGAGATTATGGTATAGGCGGATATACCGGTCATATCAGCGTTGCGGTATGCGATACCCCTGCCGGGAAGTATGAGTATCTCGGATATGTTAAGAATCCGGATGGCACACCTATGATGAAATATGTGTGCTTTGATCCGGCTGTGATCAATGATAACGGAACGATACGCATTTACTATGGAACACAGTACTGCGATGAGGAGAATTCCGGATTAAGAGATGTGATTGAGGATTATCTTGCTAAGAACGCTTATGGTGAACTTGCAGAACAAAATGATAAGACCACGGATGGTGTTATTTCCGATCATCAGGCATTGGAGGCTTTGTTAAATGATGAGATGAAAAAAGTGGTGCAGAATGAAATAGAAATGTTTGGTCGTACAAAGGAGGAGATACTTTCGTATCCGGACAGCATCAACGGTGCGATAACTCTTACATTAGAGGATGACATGCTGACTGTCAGGGAAATGCCAAAGCATATAATACCATATAGGGTTAAGGGAACAAGCTTTGAAGACCATCCGTTTTTTGAAGGTCCTTCCATGAGAAAGCTTGGTGATAAATATTATTTCATTTATTCCTCGTGGCTTAATCATGAGCTCTGCTATGCAGTGTCAGATCATCCTGACAGGGATTTTACCTTCGGTGGAACTATAGTGTCAAACGGTGATGTGGGCTTGAACGGCAGGCGGGCTGAAGATAAGCTTAATATGACCGGAACCACACATGGCAGTATCTGTAAGATCAATAGTCAGTGGTATGTGTTCTTCCACAGATTAACACACAAATCAGATTACAGCCGTCAGGCTTGCGCGGAGAAGATCAATATTGAGGCTGATGGCAGTATTCGTCAGGTGGAGATTACAAGCTGCGGACTGAATGAGGGACCGCTTAAGGGTGAAGGAATTTATCCTGCGGTTATCGCGTGCAATCTTACCAATGGCAATATGCCTCATGGTTCTAACAGTGTATATAAGATGCCGTTTCCTAATGTCAATAATCTTGGCGATGAAAGGTTCATTGCAGAGGTTGAGGACGGAACGCTAATAGGATATAAGTATTTTGATTTCAAGGCCGTTAAACATATTGGCGTTAATGTGAGGTTTGAAAATGATGACAACCGTGTCGTTTTCGACGGTCCGGTAAGGCTTGATGAAAGGTGCTTAGAGGATGAGGCAAAGCTTCATGAAAGACTTGAAGGCAAAGCGGAGGAAGGAAAGAGCTTCAGTGATACCGGCGATGTAAAGACCGCTGATAATACAGGCG